>VSOA01000260.1 GCA_009774585.1 Lachnospiraceae bacterium | reverse complement strand
CTTCTGATACCGATCATCGCCCCGAGGAACATGGACACGATGATACCCGCTGCCATAATCAACAGGAACAACCCAACCTCCATTCCATGATATCCGCCTAGCAGTGCAAATACTACAGCGCCAAGCATGCATGCGCTAAAGACAAATCCGCCGATGCCAAGCAGATACTCGAGCGGTCTGACACCGCCAAACAACAGCACCCGTAACGTATTTTTCTCTTTTTCCTCCGCAATGATTGCCGTTGTGACGTTGAGCGGCGCCATGCCGATATGCATCACTGCAAACATTCCCACGAAGAAATGCTCCGGTAAATCGTCTATCTTTACGGTATTCTCCATAATAACCGCCATCAGAGGAAACATGACAAACTGTATCAGAAGCGCTATGTTTTTCCCCGTATCCTTTATCTGTTTTCTGTAAATAATTGCGGCGTTTTTCATTCCGTCTTTCCTCCTGCCTTCTCCATATTTATTTCATTCCGCCCCTGTCTCATTGCATGTATATAGGTTTAGCCCCTTTAATCATCCTGCAGGCTCCTGCCCGTCAGTTCCATAAATACCGACTCTAAATCCGGTTCCGTGGAATGAATCGTCTCAATCCGTCCGCTTAACAAATACTCTTTAATCTGTTCCGCCGCTTCTCTCGCATTCGGCAATCTGACATCCGTTCCGTCACTTAGAAGCAGTCGTAATTTATTCTGATGGTTATACCTTCTGCAGATTTCTTTCGGTTCCCCGTACTCCACGATACTGCCTTCATGCAGAAGCGCAATATGTTTACATAACTTTTCTGCCTCTGTCATATTATGCGTCGTCAGGAAAACCGTCGTCCCATCCTGCTGCATCTGACGTATCAAGTCATGTATCCTTCTGGTTGTCGCCGGGTCAAGCCCGCTTGTCGGCTCATCGAGAAACAGAATCTTGGGCTGATGCAGTACCGCTCGCGCCAGCATAAGCCTGCCTCTCATCCCTTTGGACAACTTCTCTGCCAGATATTTTCTGTCCTCATACAATCCAACCCACTCCAATACCTCTCTGATTCTGTCGGCATCAATCCGGTAAATATCCGCATACAGTTTCAGATTGTCATAACAGGTCAGCCTCTCATAAACGCCGAAATCATCCATCATCATCCCGATTTCACGATACACTTCTCCAGACGGATGACTCATGTCATATCCTGCCAGAAGAACGCTTCCCTCCGACGGTGTAAGCTGTCCCGTAATGATTTTGATCAGTGTCGTCTTACCTGCTCCCGACGGGCCAAGAAGCCCGATAATCTCACCTTGATCCGCAGACAAGGTGATTCCTTTCAACACTTCCTTTTCTCCGAAATGATGCCTTACTCTCTCAATTGCAATCGCCTTCATTTTACCGTCTTTTCCTCCTGTATCTTTAATCTCTGTAACGCCTCCTCCATCTTACGGTTCTCCGTTTTCTCCTTGAGCGTCATCAGGCAGAGACTTCCCACAAAACACAATCCAAACGAAATGAAAAATCCTGCCCAAGACTGCCACATCGTAACCGGAAACCATCCGAAAATCACTGCGCACAATACAACCAGCGCTACAATGGACGCCAACATACAGGCGCTCCTTGCCGCTACTGACATTCTTTTAATGACTTTATCTGTAAAGAAAAAGGCGCGCAATCCCGTAATGCATACAGATACCCCTAAGAATTGCAGCATCGTTGAGATGGAAAGCCCTTCTCGTCCCAGCGAATAAATCGTAGAAACTTTCTGCGCGTCCTCACCCACCAAAATACAGAAGATATTCAGCGTCAATATGCTGAACCCGTATATGATAAATATCTGTCCCATATAGTCAAAGATCGTTTTTCTCTCCTCCATGTCATTTCCTCCCTATTCCAATCTTCATCTTCTCTTCGCTATATTCTCTATGCTTAGTTCATTTTATGCCGGCAAGATTCCGAGCCTTCTCTTAATTCCCTCCGCGTACTGTCTCGATGCGATGATGACTTCCCCATTGTCTAATGTCACCCTGATCCTGCGATTGATATCACTCTTAAGCGATCTGATGGAGCGAAGCTGCACCAGACAAGATTTGCTCACCCTGAAAAAGCCACACTCTTCAAGCTGTTCCTCCAACTCATATAGGCGCAGCCCCGACTCGTATACGCCGTCCTTCGTGTATACAAAAGTCTTCCTCTCGACTGCTTCTATATAGATAATCTCCGAG
Organism: Lachnospiraceae bacterium; assembly: GCA_009774585.1. GTDB lineage: Bacteria > Bacillota > Clostridia > Lachnospirales > Lachnospiraceae > UBA3282. Next base: position 3,206 of record VSOA01000260.1, on the reverse strand, counting down.
ACATCCAAAAGAAAAGTTTCTCCGTCCCGTATGGCGGCAAATTGTCTGTCTAAAATCCGCATCATGGCAAGCATCTTGTGAAGTTCCGGCGTAAGACTTTTGCATGAAATGCTGATGCAGGTTTCCTCAAACTTATCATCTATATTGATTTCTATCTTCATGATTCCTATCCTTTCAAAGCCGTCACAATACTTCTTACTTACTTTGCCTTAACTCTGCCCGGCTTCATTATGCACCCGCTTTTCTTTTCTCCCCAAACATATCACATGTCTTTACATTCCACAATGACACCTTACATATCCTGCCCGATTCTGCTCATAAGATGCCAGAAAAGCGGCAGACTCGAAGGCGTTTTCTTTCACCTAAGCTGTCTGCCGCTCTATCATACATCATTTACTTTTCAGCGCCTCTGCCCTTGCAAGCTTGTAGAGTTCCTCGGTAGCAAGCCGCGCCTTTGCCACAATGTCACCGCTCTCCTTCGGAAAGCAGTAGTACTGCACCTTTTCATTGCCGATACTGATTACATCGCCGATTTCATACCAGTAAAAATCGGAATACAGGCTGTAAGATGCAAGCGGCTCCTGCGTATAATCCAGTTTACCGTCGCAGCCTGTCAGATGAAATCCTCTTCGCGAATGAGTCAGCACTCCTTCCCCCACCTGATAAATCCTATCCGTATTGACCATCATATAAATTGTCACAGGGACTTCCAGTCGGTATGTTCCGTCCAACAGTTCCTGTCTGACGCACTCCCTTTCCCACTTGTACCAATCGGGAATATGCGTGAAATTTCTTTCTTTTGTTTCCAGATATCCTTCGCGCTGTTCCTCCTGCCATTTCTGCTCATGGTCCGATACTTTATCCACTTCCTGCATATCTGCGTTGAAATCTTTCAGATATCCGTACTCGGTCAATTCATACTCTTTGCCACATTGTTTACATAATATCTTTGTCCCCTGACCACACATCTGTCCTTCTGTTTTACATCTGGGACATTTATACAACATTCTGTTCAGCCCGTCCGCACGAAACGTTTCCTTTATTCTGACCTTATTCTCCTGCTGCCAGCGGAAATAATCAAAGGTGAATTTCTCCTGCAGAATGTCATTTAACTCCTGCGCGGATTTTTCTTCAATCTCTTTGGCAGAAAGCAAATATTCTACATCGGCGGACACCCTGACTTTGCGAAGCTGCAGATTATTGTACAGCGGGTCACGCGCAAACGCGCCATGCGTGCGGATTATGACCACCGGAACTTTCAGAACCTTCAGACATTTACCAATACTATCCGGCAGCGGCGTCTGCGTTCCGTCGAAGCTGTAACTTGCCTCGGGATACATGAGCACGGAACTTTTCAGTTCCCGGACCGCATAGACCATATCGCGCACCAAAGTCACATCGGTCATGAATTTTCTTGCCGGAATACAGCCGAGACTTCTCATCAGCCATCTTTTCCCCACAAAACCGTCCGATGTACAGATGATATGAAAAGGTCTGGTGCACAGAAGTCTGATTGCAATCTTTAAGTCAATGAAACTGGAGTGATTCATTAACACCAGACAAGGTTCGTCCTTATCTAGTTTATCCATGTCAATCATCCTGTATGTAAAATGCGTCGCCCACAAATCCCACAAAGAAAGCGCCGCGAGCAATACTCTGAAAATAAACCGCTGCTTCACGGGTTTCTCATGCGCAGGCACAGGAAGCGCAAGCACTTCCTCGTAACTCATCTTGGCTGTCTTAATCTTCAATCGTTGCTCCTTTTCCGCGTTGTCTTCTGTACATGACGAGTCTGTGGCAAGCAACGCGCAGGCACAAATCTCGTGATTGAAAATTATAATTTTCAATCTGTTCTCATAGTCTCTCTATATCACTATTACTATATGACCAGTATACTATAAAGAGTCACTATGCCGCAACAACCACAATTCTCCACCTTTTTCTTCAAGCTCTGATGGAATCTGCCGCGGATGCAGCCACAACAATTGATGATAGCCTATCACACCGCCCTTGTACCGTTACACATCCCAAGAAACATCTCATGAATCCTGTCGTCCTCGTCCAGTTCGGGATGAAAAGCCATCCCAAGCTGGTTACCGAAACGCGCCGCCACGATTCGCCCGTCCACGCGGGCGAGAATTTCTACTCCACTTGGTACCTCCGTATCTCTCTGTCCGCTGACATTAGACGATATATCCTGCTCTGCACACCCACTATTCTTGTAACGCGCATCAAAAGGGATTTCAAGCGCCGCCTCAATATATGGCGCACGGATAAAAGTCATAGGCACCCTGCCGATACCCGCAAATTCCTGCATGGTTTGAAAACTGCCAAGCTTCCTTCCGTAGGCATTGCGCTGTACGCGCACCGGCATGGTCCCGAAATAGACATGGTCATCATTGCTGATCTCCTGCGCCAGCAGAATCAGTCCCGCGCAGGTTGCGAGCACCGGAAGCCCCTGCCTGATTTTCTCCCGCAGCGGTTCAAACATATGGAGTTCGCGCAACAGTTTTCCCTGCACCGTGCTCTCCCCGCCGGGCAGAATCAGTCCGTCAAAATCCTCATCCAAATCCGACGCCTGCCGCAGTTCCACACAGTCCGCTCCCAGCTTCTTTAATTTATCTATATGCTCCGCGAAAGCTCCCTGCACGGCAAGTACTGCAATTTTCATAGTTAACATAACTCCTTCTTACACTAACCTCAATGATTCCGCTTTGCGGAATCTCAAATTTATGCGGAGAATGCCCTGTTTTTGGGCATTCTCTTATATGAGAAAGGTTCGCAAAGCGAACCGTAGAAGTTCTTGGCGAAACAGCCTTTGCTGTGAGCCTTAGAACTTCTTCTCATATTATTGCCCACGTTCCGCCATCAAAAGTTCAATCTCCTGCTCGTTGATACCCACCATGGCTTCCCCTAAATCTTCGGACAGCTCTGCAATCAGTTTACTGTCCTGATAATTCGTTACGGCTTTGACGATAGCCGCCGCTCTTTTCGCCGGATTGCCCGACTTGAAGATACCGGAGCCTACGAATACACCCTCCGCGCCAAGCTGCATCATCAGCGCCGCCTCCGCCGGAGTCGCCACACCGCCTTCCGCAAAATTCACCACAGGGAGCCTGCCGTTTGAATATACATATTCTACCAATTCATAAGGCACCGCAAGCTGCTTTGCTTCCTCAAACAACTCATCCTCACGCATCGCAGTA
>VSOA01000259.1 GCA_009774585.1 Lachnospiraceae bacterium | reverse complement strand
TTACTGCTCCATAAGAATGCCGAATCCCTGCGTGATACCTTTAATGATACCCAGCATCAGCCAGTTCATCCAGTCAGCGGCGCCAAGAGCGGCAAGAGCGCTCACCCCAAGACCTTTTCCCACGACCATCGTATCGACGACAGTGTAGAGCTGCTGGAAGACATTACCGATCATAAGCGGCAGTGCGAATGTGAAAATCAAAGCGGCTGGCTTGCCGTCGGTCATATTTTTAATGCGTACGGACATATAAGATACCTCATCATAAAAAGATTTCAATTCCGCCTTTTCGGCAGACAATGTTAACATGGTTGAATACTTATCTTATCAGAAAGCAAGGAAGGTTTCAATAACAAAATACGTCAAAATAGAATAGAAGTGTTATGTAATCTCTAAAAGAATATTATGTAATCTTTTAGAGATAGTTTACAAAAATTTTTTCTGTGATAAAAACCACTTTATATGGAAAGCATATTGATTTTTGTTGGAAAATGTTGTATGATAAGTTTACATAATCAAATTTACATAATGTGGGAATGTTTTGCGCTGGATTAGTTAAAAATACTAGTGTGAAAAATCTGTAGGCAGGAGATTTTTCATGTGCAGGATTGGAGGATTATTATGAAAAAGTATAGAATTTTGAAGAAAGCAGGCGCGGCGATATGTCTGGCGCTCGGAATTCTGATTGTGCCGATTGGTCAGATGAAAGTTCAGGCGGCAGAAGTGATAGCAACGGTACAGGGAAGCGTCATGTCCGGCACGACGACAGACTTGTTGAAGTTGGCAACGAACGAAGGTAATATGGAAATAAAATTGGACAGCGGCACGGATGCCAGTGCCTGTAAAGTATTGCTTCCGGGCAGCAATATCTATGTTGCCGTATCTCACGGTTCTGACGGCTATCTTCATGCGGTCAGGATTACAAGCGGAGTACAGACTTCAACGGTAACGCTTGATAATTCGTCTAATGCGACGGTTACTGGAACAATCAGCGATAAGTCCAAAGGTGACGTCTTGGTAGTTAAGACGCCGCAGGGTGAAATGCAGATTAAACTGGATACGACCACTAATCTGAGCGGATGCTCTGTGCTGGTGGCCGACAAGACATATAGTATAACTTGTGTGAGAGGTTCTGACGCGTATATGCATGCGACCAGTATTTCGGACGCTGCAGGAGGCGGACTTGGAAGCAGTTCTACAGCATCCACAACACCCGCGTCTTCCTTGACGCCTACACCGGCGTCTCCTGTCACGGTAAATACATCGACGGTGACGGGCACTGTGAATGATAAAACGAAAGACGATCTTCTGTATTTGTCAACCCAATCCGGTGAAATGCAGATTGTGGTTGACGCCAACACAGATTCCAGAAACGGTTTGTTTCTCGTACCCGGCAGGACTGTGTCAGTTTCTGTTTACCGCGGTTCTGATGCATATATGCATGCGGCAACAATTGTGGGCATCAAAGACGGTTCCGTGCCGGCACAGGTCGATACCTCGTCCACATCTACAGTGTCCGGAACGATCGGGAATAAATCGACCGAAAACATACTGTATCTGAATACACCCGGAGGCGATATGGAACTGAAGATGGACGTAGTGCGGAGCATTACCGGATGTAAAGTACTTGTCTCAGGCAGAAAGGTTACGATAACTTGTGCGAGAGGTTCTGATGCATATATGCATGCGGTGGATATTATAGGAAATTAACGTGAATCCAATGAAATAAATGAACAGATAAATATGAGATGAAAGATCAGGATATACGGCTAGATATCTTGGTCTTTTTCTTTTGCATTCGGGCAGGTGCAAAGTATACCCTAAAAACTGCAAACTGTACCGAAAATATTTTATTCGACAAAAAAACAAATATACTTTTATTTGGATAGGAATCAGAAATAGGGTAATACGGACAGAAACGAGGTGTACACTTGTGTTTAAGACGATTAAGGGGAGACTTACAATCAGCGTAATAGGTATCGTGGTAGTGAGTATCATTCTGACAACGGTGGGAATTATCGGAATTGCAGGGAAGCGCATGATTGATGATCAGACGCAGGCATTGCAGTTAAATGCGGATAAGTACGCGGAGGAAATCAACACATGGATTGAGAATGAGAAGATGCTTGCTTCAGGCGCGGCGGACAGCATAGCGGCAGGTAAGTCTATTGATGAGGATGTAATACAGTCCGTGGTAGATACCCATGCGGCGGGGAGAATAGAACTCCTGAACCTGTATTGCGGAACAAAGGACAGTAGATTTATTCAGTCTAACAGGGACGCGACAATACCGCAAGGATATGATCCGGTGGAACGTGGCTGGTATCAACAGGCAGCACAGGAGGGAAAAGTCATAGTGACGGATCCGTACTGGGATGTGCTCACGAACCAGATGTGTACGACGATTGCGGCGCCAATCTATATTGATGAGGAACTTGCCGGAGTCATCGGAATTGATGTAACGCTTGGCACCGTAACTAACTTGACGGGGAGTATCAACTATGATACAGGAGTGTACGGATTCCTTGCGGACAGCAGTGGACACTACGTGGCGCATAGAAACAAAGAATATGAGCCTACGGATACGGCATCGGTTGCAGTGACGGATATTATGCCGGGACTGAAGAATATGATGTCCGGCATGGACAGCAGAGTCATAAGACTTAAAGATTATGATGGCTGCGCGTGCTATTTTGCGGTGGCGCATATTAAGGGATGTGATTGGAATCTGGGCGTTGTCGTACCGACAGCCAATGCGCTGAGTTCCCTGACGTCTATGATTATGGTAGCGGTTACGATTGCGCTCGTGGTGATATTGTTTGTGACCGTATTTATGGCCGGGCTGATAGGAAAGATGCTGGCGCCCGTCCAGACATTAAAACAGTTTGCGTCCGGAGATTTTTCAGAGAATTCCGGAAATATATCCGTCGCAAAAGTAATTCCGAAAGAATATAAAAACGAGACGGAACAAATCAGAACAGCGACGGCAGAAGTGAAACAGCAGATCAGAGAGATTATTTTGAACACAAAAAAGGAGGCAGAGAACATCAGCGTGATTGCTGAGAGTACATCGTCTAAGATGACAGTTCTCAATGAAGATATAGCCGGTATTTCCGAAATGGCAGACCGTGTCATGGGTCAGGCGGACAGAACAAAAGAACTGGCGGAAAGCATCAAAATAAACGGACAGGAACTTGGATATGCTATAGAAAATGTAGCAAGAAAGGCAGAAGAAGCAGCGGAACAATCTAACGGTATTATGGAGCGGGCCGGCAGACAGCATGCAGAATCCGAGCAGTCAGCACAGGAGGCAGTTGCACTCTATCAGGATACGCGAGAAGACTTGGAGAAGGCGATCGCTGACAGCCAGAGAGTGAGGGAGATTGATACGCTGACTGAAGAGATTCTGGCCATCAGTTCCAAGACCAATCTGTTGGCGTTAAATGCTTCTATTGAAGCGGCAAGAGCGGGGGAGACCGGTAAAGGCTTTGCCGTTGTGGCGGATGAAATCAGGGAACTGGCGGATAATTCAAGACAGGCAGTGGACAAGATACGAAAAGTGACGGAGAGCGTGGTGCATAATGTAGTCTTTCTCTCCGAGAGTTCGGGTAAACTATTGGAATTTATGAATGGGAAAGTTATGGAAGATTATAAAGGTATGACACAACTCGCGAGGGTATACCAGAAGGATGCGTCGTTCTATAGCGATATTTCAAGCGAACTGGGAGCATCTTCACAAGAAATGAGCGCCAGTATGACGGGAATCAATGAATCAATTCTTGCGATTACAGAACTTGTGGGCGAGGTCGCGATATTCGTGGAGAATATGGAGAAATCTGCGGAAAACTCCAATGTAAATTCAAGCGCGGTCATGAAGCAGATGGAAGAATTGTTCCGTTTGAGCGGGCTATTAAACGAGACGGTGGCTTCGTTTAAAGTATGATAAACCGCTAAGTACAGAAAGAGATGACCGGTATTGACCGGAATAAATGTGTGTGAATGGGGAGATATGTAAGAAGATGTTAGGTGGTTCGGTATATATAGCGTTGATACGCTTTACAATAAGCTTGGCAGGAGTGATACTGTTTTTTTCCTTGATGAGTGAATCAAAATACGGTAGGAAGAAGACAATTATCTGTTATGGATGCTTTGGAACGTTTCTGATTGCGGCGGCATGTATATGGTATGCTATTGACTGGCAAAGCTGTGCGAGGATGGTAGCATTTATGATGTATATATGCTTTATGGTGTTTTCCGTTTGTATGAGCCGGGATCAGCTTTATCTGTCAATTTATAAGCTTGCGCTGACGTTTTATCTGCTGGCCGTATTCCTGATTGGCGGGATAGAAGTTTCGATTCTCTTTTTTGACCGAAACGTATGGGCAGATATTATCACGCGTATTGTATTGATTACAGTCATGGCGCTTTTTATTAATAAGAAGGTCAAAAGTTCCATAAGAGGATTCAGCTTCTATGTGGAAAATGAACTGGATAAGTTCAGTGCAGCGGTTATGATCATCAGTCTGCTGTTTGGTATCGGATTTATTTTAAACCCTAATATTACCGTGCAGACACCGTACCGTCTGCTTCAAATCGTTATGAACTTCTTCCTGACAGGCGCTTTGCAGCTTCTCGTATTCAGACTCTATATCCATATCGGCAAGGAGAAAGAGTATCAGCAGGAAAATCAATTGATGCAATTGAATCACCGTTTATTGGAAAGAAATATGGAATTGTTGGAGGAGTCTGTGGAATCCGGCAAAAGAATACGCCACGATGTGCGGCACCATAACGCTTTGATTGCAGAGTACGTCCACAGAGGACAAATAAAAGAATTGCTGCAGTATATCGAAGAATATAATAAGATGACAGATGTGAGCAGTATAGAAAAGATATGCAATAATTCAGCGGTGAACAATATCCTGTCGGCTTATGCGACAAAAGCTCGTAGGGAACAGATTAAAGTTACGCTGGATATAGAGCAGACAAAGGATCTGGGGATACCGAATATCGATTTGGTCACAATTATTGCCAATGCATATGAGAATGCTATTTATGGCTGTATGGAAGTGAAGAAACAGTCTAAGGATCGGGAGTGTTCCATTCATCTTATGCTAAAAAAGAAAAAGAATAAGCTGGTCATTTATTGCAGCAATACGTGCAGACTGGAAGTCGAAATTAAGAATGGGAAACCGAAGCCGGAAGCAACAGGCGGGATTGGTGTGCTTAGTATTCTGAAGACAGCTGAAAAATTTGACGGAGAATATGATTTCAAGAACGATAACGGCATATTTGTTTTCAGGCTGATCATGAATATCCCGCAGGTGTTGGAAGGGTGAGGCTTGATAGGATTAGGAACAGGAGTATGATGAATCCTGAGTGGGAAGACGAGCATGCAAGGTAAAAGAATATAGTATATTTG
>VSOA01000258.1 GCA_009774585.1 Lachnospiraceae bacterium | reverse complement strand
ATTTCCGCTGGCATTCTAAAAAACCTGACAAAACGGGATAATGCTGAAAATAAAACTAATTAATCAGCGGTTCCCTAAATATGCCTCCCTGATTTTATTACCAACATTGTCATATATCTTTTCCACTTGTGCATACCCTAAATCCCTGCGCACCATCAAATCTCCATCCAGCCCAAGGTAGCCGGTATACACTTGATTCCCTTTGTCGTCATATTCGTGTTGGAAACCGGCACATTGATATTCCTTATGGATAATCGGCTGCAGCCTGTCAGAAGCGTCATAATATGTCTGGGTAATCTGCTGACCATATGCATCATATTCATTTTTGATAACTGCAAAACCTTTGTCGCTGCGTAGTATTAACCTGCCCTGCTTATCAAAATATCTTGTTTCCATCCATTTCACATTATTGTACTCGTCTATGTATGACGCATAACCCCCCTCTTTCCATACTGCCGGATTCCCTTTCGCATCAAAATAGCTCTCGGATATTTTATTTCCCACACTATCGTATCCTATTGCCACCTGAGCATATCCCAAGTCTCTGCGCACCATGATCTCATTGTCTGTATCCAGATATTTGATCCGAGTTTTATTCCCTTTCTCATCATATCCATAGATGAAACTGGCACATTGGTATTTTGTACTAATTATGGAGTTATTATTTCCATCATAGTAGCTTTCTCTGATTCTCTGTCCATATTCGTCATATTCAAACCGTATAACCGCATATGCGGTATATGAACGCGAATATAACGATATGTGGTAGACGGGCAAGGCATCTTACTATGATAAGAATGAAGACCCTCTTAATTATGTGGATGGAAGAGCGGCTACTGTGGAGTATACATATGACCCTTGGGGGAACGTGACAGAACGTATATATTATAATAGCGAATTGGACTTGTTGGAGGATTAATTTCTCTATCATTAAATTAAGGATTAAAATATTAAAGAATCATGAACTACAAAAAAGGAGATAATGCCATGTATGAAACTTTCATGCTGATTGCCAATACAGTCATAAACGGTATGTCTTATGTGAAGAATTTTATGGAGACATCTGATTTGCTGAAAGAGAAAGTTTCTCGACGGGATAGGGATAATCTTGAAAAGTATATTTTGGGAGAGAGTCTGAAAATGAAGGAAGCTCTATCCAGAGAGCATATGTTATCGTCAGGCGTTTCAGAAAAGTATGTTGACGTTGTCATAGAAGAAATTAGGATTTTTATTCCGCAAGTCAAGATTACGGATGAAATGCGCAGCCGATGCGGATATCAGAACATGGAACTGGCTGATTTATTATGGTGTGAGTATTGCAGACTTAATAATAAAAACAAATTTGAGGAATATGAACATGATTTGAAGAAAGGTCTGTTTGTTGTTGCACAGGCATGGAATGAACCGCCGGAAGGAAGTATAAGATCCTGCGTTGAATTTCTGCAAAGAATAGACGCTAAGAGCAGCAGGATTCTGCTGGATGTAAAAAAAGTAAAAAGTGATACCAAAGATATCGGGAAGGATGTAAAGAATACAGAGCGAAAGGTAGAAGAACTGAATAGCGGCATTGGGAAACTAAATGGCATGGCAGAGAATACGAATGATATGGTGAGAGAAATACATCAATTAATTTGGGGAAAAGGTGAAGAAGCACAGACTGCCTATGGACAGAAAGTGTATCATTCCGAAGGGCAGGAAGATTCTCCGGAAATTGTGGCGCTGACAGAAGAATCAAAGCAGGAAGCCATTGACGCAGAGGAGGTTTCGCCGGATGAAATAAAGATATGTCTTGTGGCGGCTCCGGATGAGTTTCAGGATGATATCGTCAGCCTGCAGAACTTTGTGGAAGAACAGAACTGCAGTCAGAACGCTGTCCATTTAAACCTGCGATGTTATGCCGGTGAAGCGCCGCAGGATATTCGGAATTGTAAATACGGTTATATACTGGTTGGAACCAAGATGGAAAAATGGATGCAGGAAACATACGAGCTGGCACACCGGCTCAATTCTGACAGAATGCAGGATGAGAAAGGCGTACAGTTACATATGTGCTTTAGGGACATGTCCGCCAAAGAAACCGTGCAGGCGGACAATGGTGGCAGAGAGGAATGGAAAGACAGGTACAGTAAAGATTATGGCAGGAGTCCCATCTGCTTTAAGAATATTAACCGGATAGAACTGGATATTTTACAGAATTTGAGAATGGAAGCGCCGCAGGTGGACTTCTCGACCCGGGCCATTATACAATTCCGGAACAATGAATACTTTGGAAAGGCTTGCAGACAAAGGGATGATTTACAGAATCAGTATAGAGAGGCCGGTAAAGCTTACCGCACAAGTCAAAGTACGGAAGAGAATAAAAGGATAAAAGCGTTGGAGGAAGAACTAAAGGGACAGAACGAAGATATCAATAAGATGACAGGGGATATCTGGGATAACCTGCAACTGCTGACTGGTAAACTGCGTGATAACAGTACAATGGACATCAGGGAAAAGGAGGCGATTGCGGATGTCATAGAATATGGCGATTATGGGAAGGCAGAGAAGATACTGCGTAGCAGGGAGTGGAGCGGGGAAATTACTGCACTAGAGCAGAGCATGAAGGCAGAGAAGGAAATACTAAGCCAGTTTATTTCATCACAGAGGACATTGATTTCTAACTTAAAGACGAAGGGCATCAGCAATGACCTTGAAAATGAAATTATTGAAATATATAAGCGTATCACAGCTCTTTCCAAAGAATGGCATATAGAGTATGTTACAATGTATGAGTTCGCGGAATTTCTGTTGAATCAACGAAAATACACGGACGGTATTAAGGCCGGCGAAGAATTAAAATGCTTATACGGGCTGTCGGATGGCGCTTCGGATGAAGAAAGAATCAGGCTGTTAAAGCTTCTGGGCAATTTATGCTATTGGGATAAACAGTATGAAAGAGGCGAAAGGAACTATAGAGAAGCGCTTGAGATTTTTAATAAGGGTACTTGTGATAACCGAGGACTGCGCGCTGAGATTTTCAATGAGTTGAGTAGACTGCTCTGGAAAACCAATCAACTCGAACAGGCGGAAAAGGGATTAGAGATAAATATTGCCAACCTGAGTAAACTGGTACAACATGAGCCGGAAATGTATGAGCCGGTGCTGGCGGAAGCCTATAACACAAGAGCGATGCTGGCAAACAAGAGAAATCAACTGGATAAGGCGATAGAATATCATGAGAAAGCGTTAGAGATACGCGGGCGGCTGGCAGAGAAGAGTACAACTTATAATTATCAGCCGTTGATGCAGCTTACCCATACCTATAATAATCTTGGGTTTGTGTATAAAAAGAAGGGAGAGTACGAGAAGGCGGAAATGTATTATAAGAAAGCGATAGATATTCGGAGCAGAAATGCAAAGACGAATCCGTCTGCTTTCCGTCCGGCATTGGCGCTGGTATACAGCAATTATGCGACGATGCTGAATCTACGGGGAGATAATGAGAAAGCACAGGAGATATGTGAGAGGGCATATGCCATCCGTTCTGAGATTGTGAAGGAAAAGCCATCTTACAGAGTAGAACTTGCCTATACGCTACATGAATATGGAATTATTCTGACGGATGCCGGGGAACATATGTATGCGCAGGCAGGAAAATATTTTGAGGAAGCGATTGCAATAAGAGAGAGTATGGCGGACAAGGATGTGATGGCATATGGGGTATGTCTGGCGGAAACATACTGCAGTTACGGTAAACTTCTGGCTCTTATGGGAGATTCCAGATTTGAAGAGCAATATTATTATAAAGCGGAGCAGATGCTGCAAAAGGCGTGCGATATATGTGATAAATACGCCGTAAAAAATAAAGGATTTGATAACGATAAATTATCAGAGATATATTACAGCTTTGCAGTGCTTTTAAGTGAACGGCTTCAAAAGTATACCGATGCAGAAACATATTATAAAAAGGCACTAGAAGGATATCGGTATTTAACGAAGCAGTGCAAAGAGGTTTTTGAACCGAAACTTAACAAAACAGAGGAAGAATTGACAGAGCTGCAGGAGCGGATTTAAAAATTGCTTGTTAATAAATGAAACTGACATAAATGTGATAGATATGCTCAATAATACAAATCCTGATGCAAAAGAGGAATTGCTTGCGAATCGTGAACTTTCCAAGCCGCAAAACAGCTATGGGAATATGGACATCAAACGGGTTGAACAGAATATTAGTACGATTATTGCATTAAATAAGAAGCTGGAATTGTCACGACTGCCGGAGAAGAAAAAAACAATGGCGGCATTGATTTTGGAGAACAATTTGAAAAGGAACCGGTTTGTACATGCCAATTATCTTTATAATCATTCGGAACCCGATGGCAGAGAGACAGTAGCCGGAGAGCATAAACGAGCCAATACAGCCTTGTACGGAGAACCGGCTGCGGATGTATTCTGGTCGGCTTTAGGCGAAAAGCTTTCAGCAATTCCTGTTCACAACTTTTCTAAAGAAGATAAAATAATGTACGGTGAACTGCTTGAAATGCTGGGCCCCTGCACGAAGTGAACGATGGAATTTTCAGACCTGAAAAGCAGACGTTCGACTGGTTTGCTGATGTAATAGAGCAGTTTTATGCCGCTTTCCTGTTGCATATTCCGTCCGGGCAGCAGGTGTTTTCCATAGAAGAAGCCTGCATGATTACAAATGAAATTATCAGTGCAGAATTTGGAGAAGACGTAGCGGCAGACGTATGCGTAGATTTGAACGAATGGAAGGCATTGGTAATTCCTGACGGGGCAGTGGCATCCGTTAATTGTGAACAGAAAAGGATTCAGTTCCCGAGGAGACGCAGCAGGGGCGCTTATACGAGGGAGGAACGGAAATCGATTATCATACACGAACTGGGTGTTCATGCGCTTCGCTTCCTGCCTTACGAGTCCTGTGAAATCAAAGCTTTTTTCCAAGGGCTCCCGGGCTATGAGTCTTTTGAGGAGGGAGTTGCCAAGGCGGTTGATCAGGCAGTTAGTCATCAATATGAAGATTTTGGGCTTCTGCATTATGTCAGCATCGGACTGGCGTCTTTACTCGGGAAGAATTTCAGGGAAGTATATGAAATCCAGTGCCGCATCGAACATCTGACCGGGGGAGAACCGGCAGGGCGGTGCTTTGACTCGGTTCAGCGTGCCTTCAGGGGAACCGGTGAACTGCCCAATTACAAGGATCTTGCATATTATAATGGGGAAACTCAGGTGTGGAAATATATCGAAAGACATTTATATGACACGGAATTGATGGATCAGTTGTTTTTATGCGGAAAGAGCAGTGTAATTGATAAGAGACATGAAAGAATGCTTTATGAGATGCGTGTCGGCGGATATGTATAATACATTAGGAAGAACTACTTGAATGTGTGATAACTGCTTGACATTGTTATTGTTTTCATAGACATAACTCTATAAATC
>VSOA01000257.1 GCA_009774585.1 Lachnospiraceae bacterium | reverse complement strand
GATGTGTGCTGCATAAATCCTTGACAATAAAAGAAGATGCCAAATCAGCCTATCGTTTAGGTAAAGGAACCTATATTCAAGTAAAATATGGAGTGACAAAGCCGAGGAGCCTTCTTCACGACATGTCAATTGCCAAAGAACTGCAAATGGCACGAAGCTGTGCAAGCAAGCAGGGAATCTTGGCAGGGCTGTATCATTTATTGGTATGGAGAGTGGTTTATAAATATGGATATTGGAAGGAGATTATAAATGCAAATAGGAATCGAAATCATAGAAAAAGGTTGTAAAAGAACAAGTTACGTTGAATCCTCTCTGATAGATATTCTGTATGAAATGATTAAAAATACATATCTGGGGTATGAAGAAATTGTTCTACCGAATCCGATATGGGAATTTGTGGATAACCAAGTGCTGGGTGATTTTCTGACTTATATTTTGGCGTATCCAAAGAATGTTAAGACACCGGTGGTTCATATTCAGGGAAGAATGAAAAAAATAGAGGCACAATATAAATCAGAATATGCAGGGAGCCCGTTTGTATGTTTTTCAGGAGGGGTAGACTCTACAGGAGCATTATTACATTTGTTGGATATACAGAAGAAACCGATTGCATTATGGTGCGATTATGGTCAACCTTATAATATGTCTGAGAAGTCGGTGGTCGAAAAAATATGCCATAAATTAGACGTGTCTTTACTCGAAGCGAACATAGACTTGAAGGATCTGATTGTATTAGGAAAAGAGCGGTTCGGACATGTTTTTCCGGCGAGGAACCTTTTGATTGCAGCGATAGCTATGGCATTTGCACCATCTGAAATTGTTCTGGCAGGTCTTTGTGATGAATTGGTGGTTCCAGATAAATCTGTTCGCATGTATGATGAATTTACAAAGATTTTTAGGATACCCTTATATTCGCCTTTTATCAAAATGACAAAAGCAGATGTTTTATGCATCTGGAAACAAAGATGGAGCAACATGCTAGACGCAAATGATACCGTAAGTTGCTATAGTGAAAACGGAAATTGTCAGAATTGTTCATCTTGTGCCAAAAGAGAAGTTGCAATGGTGGCATCGGGCTATAATCTGCAATATCCAATTGTATTTACGAATCAATCAAAGTTGATTGAAGAACATTGGTTTTCGAGAATTGATGAATTTATTCCGGAGAGGAGAACGGATATTCTTATAGCGCTTTATCCATTCAGGGATAAACTTACAGAGACGTTGCGTCTATTGGTGGAAAAGAATTATGAGAACTATAAGGATGAAATAAATATGAGAAAAAATTCGTTTACACAACTTAAGGATATTACTTATGGATAATAACCCCGGTAAAAAGTATTTATTACAAGAGAATGTTTCTTTGTCATATAGAAGAGAATCTTCTGAGAATTTACTTATTCATGGCGACAGTTTGTTTGTATTAGAGCTTTTGCGGGAGCAGTATAAAGGGAAAATTAATTGTATTTATATGGATCCGCCATATTGTTCCGGAACAAAAAATAAACATTATTCTGATTGTTATAGTCAGGAAGAGTATATGAAAATGATGCAAGCTGTTTTTGCATTATCATATGAGCTTCTTGCCGATACAGGATTTATGTTTGTGCAAATGGGCAGAGAGTACGCATATATGATCAGGGGGCTCATTGAATCGGAATTTACATCTTCTAATTTCAGGAATGAAATTATTATCAGAAGAGACGACCATAAAGTATATACGAATCCTATAGGGCATCTGGCAAGCGGATATGACAGTATTTTTCTTTTTTCTAAAAACCCGAATACGATGATGCCGGTCCTTACAAAAAAGGCGGATGAAAGAGAAAGAAAAGGATATTGGAAAAACCTATATAGAAGTACGGACGGTCCGCGACAACAGTATCATCTGTGCGGATTATATCCATACAATGGCAATTGGAGATGGACACGGCAAAAAGCCCTCAAGGCATTGCACAATTATGAGCAGATAGTTGAGTATGCGTTAGAAAAGCGGTGGGATATTGAGGAGTTTGATTTTGTTTATGAGAGATATATTGAACAGCAGAAAATTTTGCATGAAATCCCGGTTCTAAGAAAGAAAAACGGTACTATGGAATTTTATGTGCCGCCGTCGGATGAAATCTGTGTGACAGATAATTGGACAGACTTAGACGTACGAGGAAACCTTACGGATTTTGAACATGAAGTAAACAAGGAAATAATCAGAAGGATTATTACATGGGTGACATCGGAAGGAGAAATCGTTCTCGATCCGTTTCTTGGCTCAGGGACTTCGCTAGTTGTTTCTTCTGAAATGAATAGGAAATGGATTGGAATTGAGAAGGAGAAGTATTGCTGTACCGATATCAGAAACAGAATAAACAAGACTCTTGGTGAAATGGGCAGAGAGGAAGAAATTAAAGGGTATAGGTTCTTCGAGTTGAACAAAACGAATAACAGGGATAAATAATAAAATGAAAATATATCAATCGCATATTAATATATCGAATAGAGAGAATATGCCGTTAATGGGCCCGGGTAATTATCGGGTCAGAGATGGTGTCGTGTGGACAAAAGCTATTGAGATAAATGCAACGAGGCACTGTAATTTATTTTGCAGGGGCTGCTCGCACCTCTCTCCATTAGAAGAACATTCTGAGCTACAGTCGGAAGAGATAAAGAGCAATCTCAGTCTGCTTTCTAATTTTTTGAAAGCCGAGACGGTTAGAATAGTTGGCGGAGAACCATTGCTTCATTCTGATTTGCACTCCTTAATTTGTGCCGTGAGGGAGTCGGAGATTGCGGAGAGGATATGTCTGGTAACAAATGGAATCATGCTGGATCGGGCAGATGAGAAAATACTATCTTTACTGGACGAGGTTCAAGTATCATTGTATCCTTTGACGGAGCAGATGACAAGCCGGATTTATAAGAATATGGAAAAGGCAGAAGCCATTTGTAAAAAAATGAAAGTCCTGCAATATTCTTCCTTCAGAGAGTCGGTTGCCAGTAACATTACAGAAGATACTTCTCTATGTAGAAGAATATATGAGACATGCCAGATTGCGCATGTCTGGCGATGTATTACGGTTGATCAGGGGTTTTTATACAGATGTCCGCAGTCAATGGCATTGATGCGGACAGATGGGTTAGAGGGAAAAGAAAATGACAGACTAAAAATTAAGACAATTAATAAAATTGACGACGTCTTATACTTTCTGGAGAACAATAGTCCTTTGGAATCCTGTGCTAAGTGTCTTGGATCTGCAGGGAATGTATTTGAACATGAACAAGTGAATAAGGAATCATGGATCAGTAGTCTTCCAAGAAAGCCGGAAGCTGGCGTTGATTATGAATTCATGAAACAACTTGAAAAAAATGCAAGAGAAGATAATAATTGCATGAAAATACGAAAGACGGAGGATAACAATCATGAATAAGAGAGTAATAAAAAATATTTTACAGGAGTCGGAACCATATGATTTTCTTTTGCTGATGGTTTCTGCCATTGTGGGATTTGTACTATCCCTTTTTGGAGATACGAATATTACATGTATCTGCGCGACAATTATTGTTGTTTTGTTCATACTGTTCTGGTTCATATATAATGTCAGTGAGAATAAGGCGGATTATATGAGAATGATCAATAGGGAATTTAAAAATGGGCATTGGTATGATGTGTTTTATATGGCGTTTCCGATTTGTTCTACCTTACGTAGAATGGGTAAGTACAGTCAGTCAGTAGAAGTTGCGCGAAAAATGGAAGATGTATTAAATAAAATAAATGTGCAGAAAATAGATGCTGACTGGGCAGGGAGAAAGTACACCAATATAGAAAAGATTAAAGAGAGGCTCATGATCAATGACTTAGGATATTCATATTTTATGCTAAAAGATATTGAAAGCGCCAAGAAATATGTCCATATGGGAATTAAAATAGCAAAGAAACAAGGAATCGAATATGCGGAGTTAAAGGGATGGACTATTTTATTACAAATGCTGCTTATTGATAACGATAATAGTTATTTTACAAGTATTGAGGTAAAGGAAATTTATGATAATTATAAAATTCAGTTTGATAAATATTGGAAGGAATTAAACGGGGAATTTCCATCACAGGATTTAGCGGATTACATATCTTATCTTAAAGCCCTTGAAATTGAGGCAATGTACAAATATCGACGTTCGAAGGAGATAAATAAGCAGGAATTTCTGGATATCATGCAAAAACTTGCGGATGGATATAAAGAGATGAGGTTAAATGATAAGTATTATGACTGCATGAAATGTGTTTATGAAGTTCAATTGAGTGAAAGTGCGTTTGATCCTCACGGTGATGCGGAAACGTCTATTGTAGGAATCATTGACGGGGCTTTTGACCCTAATATCGGTCTGACGCCGGTACAGTACATTAAATATGTTACTATTTATCTCGATTATTATATCCGGGAAAAATCGGCTACAGATAAACAAAAGGATAGAAAGCAGATAGCGAAAACAAATAAAGAGAGAATCAGTAAGTATATCAGAAGGGTTGAAAAGGAACTGTGGTATGTGGAAGATCCTTGCATTGATCGGTTTAAGGCGGTAAAGGTGAAATATATGAGAACTATCAAATAAGCGCAAGTATCAACAAAGGAAAGGCAGCAAATGTACGAAAAGATAAAAGAAGCATATGAAAAATCACGGGAAGATATTAAGAGCTTTTTCGGCAATTTATGGAAACAGGGGATAGTTAGTAAAGCTGTTTCACGTATTATTAAAGCAATCAAAAAAGGTCATAAAAAGAGCAGCTGGGTAAATATAGCAGTGCTCATTACCAATATACTGGGTTTTGCGGCATACTGTGCTGTCAGTCCCGTGATAGCCGAATACCAGAGAGAAAAAGGGATACGGAATTTTTCTGTGATTGCCATTGTGGTTATCATCGGCGTCATTATTTGGGAACTGGTATGTCTTACAGGATATAAAAGACTGAAAGTTCTGGTTAGATTTTTGCGTAAAGCTGGCGGAAGATGCTGTTTTTTTTGTCAGATGTATTTTGATCCGATCATTAAAGTGATTGGATTTTTCTATGCTATTTTTATTATTCTCATTGTATTTGCTGCCAGACTGCTGGGAGAATTCTTTTATGGCGTGAAAACTAAGTTAAATGGTCTGGTCAGGCAACATCCTCGAAGAGTGAAGTGGATTATTTTCCTGCTGGTGGTAATGTTTCTGGGTTGCTTGTATTTCATACCGGATGTTACCTACTGTTCCTCAGTGGTGGAGATTTACGGAATGCCAACGAAGCTTGGTGAGGAACTAAAAGGTAGGAAAGAGAGAGAAAAATGTGCAGCTTACTGGAAAATCGAGGATTATTCATGGCGTAATTTTATGGTACTGACTTATGTGGAACCCTATAAGCAGCTAGGGAAACACTGATTAATTCAAGTATTTTCAGATAATGTATGATAAAATGTAAGTATCAAACAAAAGGTGGTA
>VSOA01000256.1 GCA_009774585.1 Lachnospiraceae bacterium | reverse complement strand
CTTGCACTGCCTACCAATGTTACATATATGCAGTTATTATGGGCAAACGGCGGTGTTGCGGATGACCCGCAGACCAATACGAATTTACTCGATTCAGACGAAAATATTAAGACACTGACATGGCTTCAGGATTTGATGGTCAATAAGAAAGTGTCGCCGGAAAACATCACAGGTCCGGAGGCGGATACGATGCTTCAGGCAGGACAGATTGCAATGTATATGAGCGGACCTTGGCAGATTAACGGACTCAGAGAGCAGGGAATCAATTTCGGTATTGCGCCTTGTGTGGCAGGAAGCGCAGGAGCGTTTTCACCGGCGGGCGGCTGCAGCTATGTGATTCCCAAGGGTACGGAGGAATCACACAAATTGGCAGCGTACAAGTTTATGCAGTACTGGCTGACTGACGATATTCTGAAAGAGTGGTCACAGAGAAACGGTTTCCCGGTTTGGTCCAAGACTTTGATGGAGGATCCGGAGATACAAAGCGATGAGGTGTTAAATTCCATATCCAAGGCAACGGAGATTGGACGTTCTTACAATCTCGGCTATTCCTTGGCAAGCCAGATTGACAATGATGTTATGATACCGATGTTTGAGAAAGTCATGACGGGAGCGGCGACGCCGGAAGATGCGCTAAAAGAAGCGTCTGCAGCTATGGATAAGGTGCTTGCTCAATAAGACGGATGCCTATCAAAAGAGTTGACCTAATAAGTCAACTCTTTTTAGGAGAATCGAGGGAATGATGACGAATAATAAAGCAAAAAGAAAAAGGTATCAGGCGCAGAATCAGAAAAGTGCGTATCTTTTTATCATGCCTTCTATGATTATCTTATCCGTATTCGTATTTATTCCGCTGATAGCATCTTTTGTTATCAGTATAACGGATATGAATATATTCATGAAGGATGTTCAGTTTGTGGGACTGAAAAATTTCTTCCGGCTGTTTGAGGACGACAGGGTAAGGAACGCCACCTTTAACAGTCTTTACTTTACATTGTTGGAAGTGCCGCTGCAGGTCGGACTTGCATTATTATTGACCGTATGCCTGTCTAAGAACAGCAGATATTCCAAGCTGCTCCGTTCTGTCTATTATCTGCCGTTCGTCTGTTCCATGACGGCAATCGGTATCGTGTGGTCTATGCTGCTCGATCCGAATATGGGACTTATTGCATACTGGTTAAAACAGGCGGGACTTGAAACCATCGCGTTCTTAAAAGATCCGAAGCTTGCCATGCCTACGGTGATCGTTGTAACGGCTTGGAAGGGATTCGGGTATACGTTGACTTTACTCGCGGCAGCCGTGCTCAATATTTCGCAATCGCTGTACGAGGCGGCGGAGATGGACGGCGCGGGAAGCTTTTGCAGATTTATCCATATCACGATACCGGGTATCTGGCCGACCATCAGCTTCTGCATCGTCACTTCAACAATAGGCGCTATGCAGATGTTTGATCAGGCGTATGTTATGACGCAGGGAGGACCGCTCAACAAGACGGAAACGGTTGTGCAGTACATTTATGACAGAGGATTTCAGACGGCGCCTTACGATTTGGGGTATGCTTCGGCAATTTCCGTCTATCTGTTTGTGATCGTGGCGGTGATGACGTTTGTCCTGCGGAAGTTTATATTAAGCCGAGGGGAGGATGCAGATGAATAAAGTTAAAAGAGTAAAATTATCGACTGTGGCAGGGGTGATTTTTACGGGTCTGATTGCCTTTTCGGTGATTCTTCCCATCCTATGGCTGCTCGTGTCATCATTTAAGACGGATGTGGGGGTGATTAAGTTTCCGCCGCAGTTTTTCCCGGAGGAGTGGACGCTGCACCAGTACTTGTATGTAGGAGACAGCATACCTATTTTTGAAATGACCAAGAATACCGTTATTTTTGCGGGAGGAGTGACGATCGTCAGCCTGTTGTTTGATTCGATGGCGGGATATGCGTTTGCGCGGATGAGGTTTAAAGGTTCAAAGCTTTTGTTTTCGATTATTCTGTTGACCATGATGGTTCCGTTTCAGATTATTATGACGCCGCTTTATATCGAAGTGTACAAATTTCACCTGCTAGATACATATCTTGGGCTGATACTGCCGCGCGCGACCAGTGCGTTCGGAATTTATATGATGAGTTCCTTTTTTACAGGGCTGCCCAAATCTCTGGAAGAGTCGGGAAGGATAGACGGGATGAGCGAGTTTCGGATTTTTCGATCTATTATGCTGCCGCTCTGCAAGCCTGCGCTTGTGAGTCTGGGGATTTTTCATTTTATGAATAACTGGAATGATCTGTTATATCCGCTGATGCTTACCAGTTCACAGAATAAAAGGACATTGTCGGCGGGGCTGGCGGTCTTAGTGGGAAATAAAGTCATCAAGTACGGACCGACGCTCGCGGCGACGATGATTTCACTGACGCCGCTGCTTGTTTTATATATTTTCTGTCAGAAATATTTTATCGAAGGCGTGGCGACAGCCGGAATGAAGGAATAGTGTGAGAAGTACTTCTAAGACTCATGCCAGAGGGCATTTCGTCAAGAAGTACTACGATTTGCTAAGCAAATCTTTCTCACACTGGAGAATGCCAAAAATGCGGCATTCTCCCGGACAAGCTTGCTTGTCTTTGGATTTTGAGATTCTGTAAAGCGGAATTATGGAGGTTAGTGTGAAAAGTAAATTTTTCACACACGAGATTTGTGTCTGCGCGCACTCGACACAAACTCAGTATGCGTGAAAAGCGTGCGCAGAATTGGAGAATGACATGGGAAAAGAACAATCACATATAATCGTCAACAGAAATTTTGTAAAAGGAGAGATTGATAAAAGAATTTACGGGTCTTTCGTGGAACATATGGGCAGGGTAGTATATACGGGGATTTACGAGCCGTCTCACGAGACGGCGGATGAGGACGGATTTCGTAGGGATGTTCTTGACAAAGTAAAAGAGATGGGCGTGACAGCGGTGCGTTATCCCGGCGGAAATTTTGTTTCCTGCTATGACTGGCGTGACGGAGTTGGTCCGGTAGAAAACCGTCCCCGCAGGCTGGAGATTGCATGGCGCGCCATCGAGACGAATGAAGTTGGAACAAATGAGTTTATGAAATGGGCGAGGAAGGCTGGCATCGAGCCTGTTTTTGCGGTGAATCTTGGTACGAAGGGCATCGAGAATGCCGTATCGCTCGTGGAGTACTGTAATATGGAAGGAGGAACTTATTACAGTGACTTAAGAAAAGAACACGGCGTAGAGATACCTTACGGCATAAAGACATGGTGTCTGGGTAACGAGATGGACGGGGACTGGCAGATTGGGCATAAAACTGCACAGGAATACGGGCGGCTTGCACAGGAGACAGCCAAGGCAATGAAACAGGTTGATGCAGATATCAAGGTAGTCTCCTGCGGCAGTTCTAAATCCGATATGAAGACCTACCCGGATTGGGAGGCGGAAACCTTAAAATATACTTATCCTTATGTGGATTATATTTCTCTGCATCAATATTACGGCGGACAGGAAATGGGAACGGAGAGTTTCCTCTCACAGTCGCTTGATATGGAAGACTATATCAAAACCGTGATCGGAACATGCGATTACGTCAAGGCATGGCACCGTTCAGATAAGACTATCTACATTAGTTTTGATGAGTGGGGCGTATGGTCGGTGCCGGATAAGGAAGTAGCGGCTTCGGTGGACGCAAGCCCTTGGCAGGTGGCGCCGCACTTAAGTGAACAGATTTATACGATGGAAGACGCGCTGCTGTTTGCGGGCATGATGATGAATTTCCTAAAATATGCCGACCGGATCAAGATTGCCTGTCAGTCGCTTCTGACCAATATCAGCGCCGCAATTATGACCAAAGAGGAAGGAGAAGTATGGGTTCAGCCGATTTATTATCCCTTTATGCACATGGCAAATTACGGTTCCGGTAAGGTGCTGCAGGGTGTGGATGAGATTCCGGCATACGATTGCGCATTGAGAAAGCAGGTTCCTTATGTGGATTATGTTGTTGTGCATAATGAGGAGAAGAAAGAGGTGGTATTGTTTGCCGTTAACCGTATGGAAGGGGAGATGGCGGAGATTGCGTTGGAATTGCAGGGATTTGAGGCGGTTCGCGTCATAGAGCATGTGACCATGCATTCCTTGGACAAGAAAGCGACTAATTTGGAGAATCATGAAAGGGTAAAGCCTGAACAAAGCGATACAAGCAGTCTTGCGCAGGGCGTTCTGACCAGCCGTCTGCCGGCGTTGTCATGGAATATGGTAAGAATTGCAATTTAATGAGTCCCAATGTTATACTATCAGTAAAGTCGTAGAGAAATTTACCATAGCGGGAGGCATAAAGTGGCAGTCACAGCAAAAGAACTTGCCCAGATGTGCGGCGTTTCACGAATGACGGTGCATCGGGCGCTTACGGATACAGGCAGAATCAACCCGCAGACTAAGGAGCTGATCCTGACAAAGGCAAAAGAATGCGGATACCGTCCGGATCTTTTGGCAAGGGGATTAGTCAAAGGGCAGACTTTCTATATCGGCGTGGTAGTGCTCGACGTCAATAACAGATATTTTTCCCAACTGCTTTCCGCCATCGGAACGGAAGCAAGGGAAAGAGGGTACTTCGTCAATATTACGCTCCATGAGCAGAATAAAGAGATGGAGCGGGAGCAGCTTGAGAGACTGGTTGATTATCATGTGGACGGGATTATCTTATCTTCCGTCAATCAGGGAAGCGAGTACAGGGACTTTCTGAACCGTCTTGATACGCCGATTGTGACGATTGGTAACAAGATTGCCGAGGATCTGCCTTTTGTGAGCATAGAGGAAAAGAAAGCGGCAAGAGAGGCAACGGAAGAAATCTTACGAAAGGGCTATGAGAAGATTGTGTTTGTGTGCCCGCCGCTTGAACGCAGTGAAGAGAATACATATGTTCACCGGCAGAGACTGGATGGATTTGAGGAAGCGGTATATTCTTGGAACGGCGGCCGGAAGCCGGAGGCAGAGAGCGTCGTGATAGACAGAAACGAGGCGTATGCGGCACGGGCGTATGAAGAACTGCGAAATACAAATAAACGGACGGCATTCTTCTGTTCCGGAGATATCTTTGCCTTGGATATTATGAAGTATATGAGCGGCGAAGGTATAAAGGCCGGAAAAGACTACGGCATCATGGGGTTTGACGGTATTGATATGTTAGATTATGTTTCGCCGAGGCTGAATACGATTTATAATCCGGTAGAACAGGTGGCGAAAGAAGCGGTAAAACTGCTGTTTAAACTGATGAATGGTGAAGCGGACGGAACGGAGAGTATCATTCTGGACTGTAAAATGATAGCTGGAGAGACGTTATAAAGGCTGACGTTTCTCCAGCCTTTTATTTTGGTCGAGGCTTTTATGCGGCTTATATTTTGGAGGCTTTTATTTTAGAAAGAAAAAATATTTTCAAATAAATTAATTTACTGTATAATATAATTTGGTAATTTATAGT
>VSOA01000255.1 GCA_009774585.1 Lachnospiraceae bacterium | reverse complement strand
CGCTCTATGACACCGGCGTTACGGCAGTCTACGGTGATGAATTGTTGACGTTATCGACATGTGACAGTTCAGAGGAAGACGGCAGGTTTGTTGTGGTAGCAAAAAGGGTTCTGTAATGATAAATAAAATAGTTCCATGTAAAACCGTAAGGTTTGACAGAGATTATATAGGGGAATAAGGAGAGGATTTATCATGGCTAAGAAGACATCGGCTAGAAAACCGAGAAGAAGATTGAAGAGAAGCGTCAGACGCAGTCTGTCAGCGGTACTAATGATTACGGCGATTGCCGTAGCGGCAATTCCGGTACCGGAGAATGTGGCGGCGCCGGAAGGTTCAGCCAGAGCGGTGGCGGATACGCATAAGGTTTACAGTTATACGGAGTTAAAAACTGGTAAATCAGATGTTGACCAGTCAGAAATTAATGACTCTGAAATTAATGACTCTGAAATTAACGATTTGTTTGTAGACGAATCCAATCAGAAAGCAATGTTGGAGAAATATGCTGATAATCCGGACGATACAAGCATTACGGTAGAAAAATCGCTGAAAATCTTTGACAATGGTAGTGAAGACGAACTCACATGGGAGTATAAGTATTATGAGTCCGGCAGTAATGTTGTACTGTGCGATTATAACGATAGGTATCCGAGAGGAAACGTCGATTTGGCGCCGGCGCCCAACATAGAATATTTTAAGGTTTCAGCGGCGGATTTTAATAATTATTTTGATTATACGGGTACGGACGGTAAAAATACGATAATCACATCCGGAACGCTTAAGATTCAGATGGATGTGGACCCGGTTATGACGGAAGTAAGCTATTCCTATTCTGATTATAAGAATCCGGCGTCTTTTGAGATGTCAGGTAATGCGGAATTCTTTAAAAACTATGCGCAAACACCGTTTAACCTTCAGACAGAAGCCTACAAAAGATATGAGACGGAATTTACGAAGTGGGAGAACGATAAAAAAGCATGGGAAAGCAATCCAAATAATACCGGAAACTATGCGGACGTAGTGGCGAAGCCGACCGAGCCGACGGCGTTGAGAGGTACAATGTCCTCAATTATCGGCAATGATGCGGCGAGCAGATTGAAATTTTTCTGCGATCATTGTAAGACTCTGGCAACATATGGTACGGGATATACTTTGAAAGCCGTGCGGGATACAACCGGAGACGATGTCCCGGGAGGAAGCAGCGATGCGGTATACGCTTATGTGGCATACGGCGGCACACCGACACAGCCGGGGTGTATCAATGTAAACGGCTATATGGTGACCAGACAGGGTAAGTATGTGTCGGCAATCGGTAAACATGCATTTAAGGATGTAGGTAATGTAGAAAACATTACACTGCCTACTTTGGTTCATTATATTGGCGACGAGGCGTTTATCCATTGTAACAGTGTGACGACGCTTCATATTGAAAATGTTTCTCTGATTGGTAACAGAGCGTTCCAGTCATGTAATAACTTGGCGACAATCACGATGGGAAGCGGTGTTAGAAGCATCGGAGTGGAAAGCTTTGAGGGATGTACGAACTTGACGAGCATTACTTTCTCGCCAAACACTGCTTTGATTGGAGCAGGTGCGTTTGCCAACTGTGCTAATTTATCGGTTATTAATTTGAACAATATTGTGGAGCCATGTGAAGTCGGGGCGGCGGCATTTTATGACTGCGCCTCACTGACAGAAGTAAATATGGCGGATTCTCCGGTGACGAAGATTGGCGATTCTGCATTTGCGACGATTTCCGGAGACCGTCTGGCGCGGTTTGTTTTTCCTTCTAATATAGCGGATGACGCAAAGAGTCTCGGCAACAGAATGTTCAGTAACAGAGCGGCGCTTAAATCTGTAGTTTTTCCGAAGAATTATGGTCGGAATAAACAGATTACCATACCGGAAAGTATGTTCCACGGATGTTCACAGTTAGATTATGTCGAATTCCCTACCGGAAAAGGCACGGATCCGACTGCTTGTGCGAACTTGAAATATACGACGGGTGAGGATGATACGACGAACGAGTTGTTCGCTGATGTAGTGAATAAAGATTTCTATGTGAGCGGCCCTAAGGCAAAGACAAACGGAGATCCTGCTGCACCCAGAGAATCTACATGGATGGCAATTACGAAGGCCCACAGTGAGCCGGGATATGTGCCGTATCTCTACTATGAGAATGGGGAAGAGTTCTACGAGATATGCAGTGATAACTATCTGGAATGTATCAAGAAGAATCCGGACGGAACGGGTACTTTGATTTCTTGTACGCTCAGACCGGGAGCAACGGGTACCGGCGGTACGCTTATCATCCCGGATCAAGTGGGTGATACAAAGGTAGTTGCGATTGCGACAGGCTGTTTTACGGATAAGCAATTGACTAAGAGCGTAAAGAAGCTGGTTATCAATGATAATATCAAGACAATTGCAGCTTCCACATTTGAGAATGTGGAAGGTAAATGGGATAATCTGCGCGAGGCAACTGTCGGAAGCGCGGTGGAAACAATTGGTGAAAGAGCATTTTACGATTGTGCCAGATTAACGGATATTACGTTCAGGACGCCGGACAATAACGATTATGCCAAGTTGCAGTTCCCGGACAGTGCGCTGAAGACGAATGGTACGAAGTTGACGATTCATGGAGATATTAATGAGGCATATCGACCGTTCACTTATGCTATGAATCCTAACAATTATGTCAAAGATGCAAATGAGGGTATCAGGATATGTTATCAGAGTAGATGGGACAGTCCGGAATCTAAGCATATGACAGTTATGTACGGAGAGTCCGAACATGCGACGGAGAACGGAAGAACAGGATATGTGACATTGCTGGATTATCCGAAATACAGTGAGCTTGAGGATCATGACAGTCCGACCGGAGCGGAATTAAGGCAGCATTGTCTGGATAGAGAAGAGCAGTTCTATGATAGATATCGTAATCAGGAATATGATGATAAGAGAGTAGCATTTGCTCTGGCATGGGAGAATGCAGGAAACGCCCAAGACGTATATGGTGCCAAAGATGCAAGTGGTGATCCGATGTACGGACCGTGGATCAATCCGGAATTCTGTGCAGACTGGGATAAGTGGAAGACCGGTAATCCGAATGGTTCCGATACAGCAAAGGCGGAAGAGGGCGGTATGTTCGACTGGCTGTTTGAGCCGCTGACCGTACAGGCTATGGGTAGTGAACCGGATCCATATTTTGTACAGGAACCGTTTAATTTTATGGCGAATTATAAAGAATGCGGTGGAAATGAGGAAAATATTCCTAAATTTAACGCAACCGGTGCGCTGATTGACTACATGGGATGGAACGATTTCGAGAAAGAAATCATAAGTTCCGTGGAAGACATCGTGATACCGGCAGGTGTAGAGTCCATTGACACGAGGGACTTCTATGAGAGAAACAGAAGAAACTATAATGAATATGTCGGCAAGCCGGAATATGTAAGAAATACCGGCTCCATCAGCGGAGGTTCTGTGACGGATGATACAATCGTACCGGGATTGTTCAGCGGTCTGATTGAGGATTATGAAGCGGGCAGCGCAGATAAAGATGAATATGAGAAAGAAACGAAGGGTAACGACCGGATTAAATCCGTTGTCATGACTTCAGTCAAATATCTGCCGGATTATGCTTTCGATAATTGTGAGCGGCTTGGTACGGTTACACTTGGCGAAGCCATGGAAGACGTTGGCGCACTGCCGTTCAGAGACTGTGGCAGACTTGTGGGCTTGACAGGAAATGTAAAGTATCCTGCAGAGAACGGTATTCTATATGAGAGACAGGCGGGTGAGAACGAGAGTTATAAGATTGTTGAATGTCTGCTGGCAAGAGGCAACACAAATCCAATCGCAGATAGAACAGTTACCAAATTATCTGATCCAAAGACGGAATTTGTTTGCGCTGTTGATAAGAGCGCTTTCGAAGATTGTAACAGTCTCAGCGTGATTGACTTAAGTGCCGCTTCGACGCTGAAAGAGATTTCGGAAGGTTGCTTCAAAGACTGTAAGAATTTGACATCGGTGGTATTGCCGGCGTCTGTGAATGATATTCAGGATAATGCCTTTGCTGGGGTATCTTATGAATCTTCACAAGATCCGAGGTGTACGGTAGAGATTCCGGGAGTGGAAGTGTCTATTTCTGATGAGGCTTTCGGAGCAGATGAAGACTATCCTATGCTTAAACATGCGAAAGACCGAATCAGAATTAAGACGACTGCTGACACTGCGGCATACAGATATGCAAAATATTATGAGAAGGAAGGAATGGAGCTTGAACTCTATCCGGATTCCGAGAATGTATATTCTGTAGTATTTATGGATTATGACGGTACGCAGATCGGTAATACGCAGTACATTACGAATGATTTCGCAGAAGAACCGGATACAACAGAGTTAGAGAAGCCGGATCACAGACCGGGATTCAGATTTTCAGGTTGGATCGGTACACATGACCAGCAATTAAATAAGAAGATTACACAGAGCTGTATTTTCCTTGCGCAGTACGAATCTGACGGAAGCAGTGTGAACGGACAGTATACGGTAGAGTTCTACGACAGCATTTCAGGTCAGTCCATACGAGGCATGGGCAGTAAACAAGTAGGGGATATTTATGTCTTTTATGTCGATGCCGGTAAGAGCTTCAACGATATGACCGATATGAGTGCGCCTGAAGCACCGGCGCATGAAGGTGCTACGTTCTCGGAGTGGAGAGATTCCAAAGGGAATACATGGGCGAATACAGATGCCATTAATTCTACAGTGGTTACTTCTAATATGAGAATTATGGCAATGTACAAAGCGAATGGAAGCACAAGCGGCGGCAGTACGAACACGAGTGGAGGCTCGTCAAACACAAGCGGCGGCAGTACGAACACGAGTGGAGGCTCGTCAAACAACGGTAACGGTAGTGGCAATTCGTCGAATACATCTAATAAGACGACCAGCTCGAGTAACAATACGACGAGCAGCTCCACTTCCAGCAGTTCGACCAGCAGTTCATCTACGTCGAGTTCAACGGCAAAGAAATATAAGGTGACTGTAGTAAACGGAAGCGGAAGCAGAGAGTATAGTTCAGGCGAAACGGTTATTATTGAGGCGAATGATCCTGCGGCTGGAATGACATTCCAAAGATGGTCAACTGATTCAAACGGAGTCAATATTACCAGCGTAAGCAGCAGAATTACCACCTTTACGATGCCGGCTAATGATGTCACGGTTACGGCAAATTATGTGGCTGCAACGACACCGACGCCTACGCCGATAGGTACCGGCGGCGGTAGCGGCGGCGGAAGCAGTACGAACGACGGAAGTACAAGTGTGGATATTACAAAGCCGGGTATTTCCAATAAAGATCTTGCAACAGCCAATGTTAATGGTTCGACCGATAATTTTATTGTCAAGATAACAGAGACAGATGAGGCAACCAGAGCAGTAGCAGATGCATTGACGAATAAGTATGGAAGTTTAGAT
>VSOA01000254.1 GCA_009774585.1 Lachnospiraceae bacterium | reverse complement strand
ACTGAATACTCTTAATATAATCGTCCGCTTTCCCCTCATAAGTTTCCAGAGTCTTTCCGCCGCGTCTGTCCACGTTGTTGCGCACATGCTGTTTGTCCGGCACATAAGAAAGCATACGTCTGTCGGGCTTTTGCTGTAACAGAATATCTTCTATATTTTCATTGTTTTTCTTCTGCTTTGCTTTCCTTCCAAACATTCCCAACCCCCATTTACTGAACAATCCCTTTTCCACATATCATAAGTCAGGCAGCTGACACCAGACATCCGGCGGCCGCCGCAAATGTCATCTGTCAGTTCAGATAGTCACTAAGTCTTGCAAAGTGAAATTTGTTCGGATCTCCATCCGGCAGACTTTCAATATAATTCAGATAGCGGTCGAGTCCCTGCGCCGTGAGTACCGCGTTCGTATTGATATGCATGACCACCACACTTCCGTCCTGAATCGGCATCCTCTCTCCGCTGTCAAGCCGTGAACCGTTTAACAGAATATCAAACATGTCATCCACGCTGGTCGCATGATAATCCGCCGTGCTGACATCGCCGCTGATAATATAGCCGTACCCGCAGTCATAAATCGTCTGCAGTCCCGTCTTATTGACCGCCAGCGTCGGCGGTCTGAAATAATCCGTCAGGCGTCCCGTGTCTCCCACCACGTTGGCAAGCGTCCTGTTTGACTGTACCAGATCCTTCTGCAGTTCTCCGACCTGTTCGGGTGTGATATCAATCGGCATATGCGTATGGGTATGGGACGCCACGTCATGTCCTTCCTCCGCAATTGCCCGCAAAAGATTCTCGCTGGTGCCATCCATTACATATTTTGTTTTGATGAAAAAAGTTGCCTTGATATGGTGCTTGCGAAGTACGTACAAAATTTTACCAATGGTCTGTTCATTGCCCCAATCATCAAAAGTCAGAAATACCGTGTTCGTTCCGCCGGTATTTACTCTGCCCGTCCAATCAAGCAGATCCTTCTCCGCTTCCAGTCCGGGCGTCGCCAAATACGGATTCCCAATATAACCGGTTTGCAGCATCCCTGCCAATGACGACTGCATCTTGCCCGATAACTCAATCTGATGATAGGATGCATTGGTCACCGCCGGATAATTCCATGTATGGTCAAGGAGCTCGGATATGGTAGTAACCCGCAGAATATAATCTTCTCTTGTACCATATGCCGTAGGTGCAACCTTCAACTGCCACGCCGCATCTACCAGTTCGGCAACAGACGTCTCATCATCGTATATATTCATGTTGAAATAGACAATATCTCCCCTGCAAAAAACCGGCTTGCTGTTCTTATAATACTTCCGTATCACTTCAGACGCCGTGTACCCTTCCTCCGCATACTCCGCCCTCGTCGGCGAAGAATTATAGGTAATAATCTTCTTATCAAGCGCCGCTGCCGCCATCTGTACTTCTTCCGTAACAGCCCCGGAAGGAGGCATAAACAAATCCGTCTCAATTCCCATTCTCTGCAGCATAATATCGTTCTTATAGAGATCTTCACAGATTTGAGCAAAACTCATCTCACCCATGTATTTGCCCGCATAACCGCCGCTGCCAATCTCATGTCCCGCGTCGATAATCTGCTGCACCTGTTCCGGATATGCCTCTATCTCCTGCCCCGTCACGAAAAAGGTCGCCGTCGCGCCAATCTCCTGCAATGTATCAAGCAGATTCGTCAATTCCGTCTCGTTTCCCAATCCCCTGAAAGTAAAAGACATCTCTCTGTCCGTCGTATGTACTGATGTAATGGGCTCTACCAGCTGCTCCCTGTACTGATCCTCAATATCGTTGTAATGCAGTATCAAATCTCCCATATCCTGTGCCGGGAACTCCCGTAGGCTGACCGTCTCATACTCTTCTTCATCCAGATACTCCGTAAGCCACTCTACTACCTGCAGCAGCCTCTCGGATTCTGTCAGTTCTTCCTCGTCAAGCTCATGAAGTTCCAGACCGGGCTTTTTGTCCTCCGCCGGATTCTCTTCCTCCGGTTTCTCCTCGTACTCGGTCTCATCCAAATACCCCCGTAGTTTAATAGATATCACCGTTCCTTTGTCCAATCCGGCAACATAGTTTCTGGCAGTCTCCTCCGTAGCAAAACTCTGATAGTTTAAATACTGTGTCGGATATACGACGCTTTCATACCCACAGGCCTCCGCGGTCTGTAACAATTCATCCGTATACTCTGTTGCATTGCACTTTAAGAAATCCGGTCTTTTTGATATCTTATCATCATAGACTACCTGCGCCCGGCATAAGTCTGTAATCAGCTCCTCCTGACTCATTCTCTCCATATGCGGCGTGCCGTATAATGTATAACTCTCTATATCATGACCGGCTTTTATAATCTCATCTATAATCTCCTGATCTTCCCCTGCATCTACCGCAGAAATAAAAAAAGTCGCCGTCATTTCGTGGGCATCCAGATACTCCATAATCTGCTCAAGCACCAGACTGTCCGTGGACCCCTCAAAGCAGAGTGCCACCTTTTTATCCACGGTATTGATATCCGTAATAACTGTCGGCATTTCCGGATTTTCTTCTAATCTCTGCTTTGCCGCCTCAATCTCCTCCGCCGCAGAATAATCCGCCTCTTTGACGATTGCCGGCTGCCGCTCCCTAGCGTCTTGCAGCCGTTCCCGGTACAGCCACATGGAAATCACACTCGACTCAACAACGATTAATACTGTTAGAAATGCGACTGCCCACTTTCTGCTCCTCTTTCTCAAGCCAAGTCCCCCTTACATACATAAACAAAAAAGCGCTTACGATTCATAACATAAGCGCTCCTCAAACCAAAGCTGCTGACGGGAATCGGACCCGTGACCTCCGCACTACCAATGCGACGCTCTACCGACTGAGCCACAGCAGCATACCGGGTGAGCCCCTACGACTCACCAAACCGTAGTATATCATACGTATTTTGGCTTTGTCAATAGCCTTGCGATTACTCTTCCCGGTTTTCCGGCTGCTCTTTCCCACCCTGCATTGGTTACTCATTCCACAATCTTCGTTTAAGCTTCGTTTTAATCCTTTGCAGCGCATTATCGGTTGATTTATCATCCCGTGCCAGAACCTTAGCGATCTGCTGGTATCCCATTCCGGTCAGATACAAGTCAAGCACCTGCTTCTCGAAGCTGCTGAGTTCTTCTTCTATCGCCTGCTCCAGCTGCGTCACGTTCTCCCTGTCAATCACCATCTCTTCCGGGCTTTGCCCTGCGTGCTGTGCGAGCATATTGACCAGTTCTTCCTGCTCGCCTTCATGGTTCGTGCTCACACTGCCGTACAATGAAATATAAGTATTGAGCGGAATATGCTTCTGTCTTCTTGAAGCTTGTACTGCCGTATACATCTGTCTGGATACGCACAAATCGGCAAACGTCATGAAACTCACATCTCTGCCGCAGTCATAGTCCCGAAGCGCCTTAAAAAGCCCGATCATTCCTTCCTGAATCAGATCGTCTTTGTCCGCCCCAAGTATATACATGGATTTGGCTTTGCCGCGCACCAGATTTTTATACTTATTCATAAGATATTCTGTGACGCCGTTCTCTCCGTCCCTTAAGCGGACGATGAGTTCTTCATCACTGTACTGCGCGTAATCTTTTTCCATATTTCCTACTCCACATGATTCTGCTCAATCACATGATTCAGCAGCGTGTTCGCTGAGACTGTATTGGCCGACACCGTATTGGCTGACACCACACCCGCCGCCTGCTCCTCGTCAATTTCATCATAATATTGTATGATCTCCGAGGCAAAATGTTCCGCCATAATCTGATAACCATCATGGTTTGCATGTACGCCGTCAGGTATATAGTCCGCCACCACATTTGCATCGTGAGAGTCGAGGATATTGGAATTATATAAATCAATCACCTTATAGTCATACTCCTTCGCCAATGTCTGAATGACATTCACAAAATTCTTCTGCGGCAGCAGATAATCCCTCTCAATCATCAGATAATCCTGCAAAATGTTCGGCAACGGCGTGGCAAAAAATATTTCCGCTTCCGGATAATTCTCGCGCAGTCCCCGCATCAGTTCATCCAAGTCGCCGCAGAACGTCCGGCTGGCGCGCTCTTCCAGATTACCGAATTCCTTATCGGAAACACAGAAACCGTCATTCGTGCCGCCCATAACGATAATGACATCCGTGTCTTCCGGTATATTCTGATAACGGTCTACATAAGCATCGGACCAGTATCTTCCGATAGACGAGCCGCCAATACCAAGATTGTAAACTTCTTCCGCACCCAGAAGTTCCTTAAGCCTTGCCGGATAGGCATACTGTTGATAATTCTCTTCATTCTCAAGATTTGCCGCCGCGGTGATGCTGTCACCCAGACAGGCAATCTTTAATTCGGAGAAATCCCTTCTGTTCTCGGCAATTCTCTCTCTGTCGGATTGATTGACTTCCAGCGTCTCTTCCAATGAACTGCGAAGCATACGCCTCTCCTCAAGCGTCATATTATCCGGCTGCTCATAAATCGTCCGCCAAGCGTCAAAAATACTGCTCTCGGTCATCGCACCGTCATAGTAATTAATCTCGCCGTCGTTTGCGGATACTCCTCCCTGAATAAATCCGGAAATACTGTTCCCCGATATTGTATGATTACCCGAAACCGTCCAGCCGCCCGCGTCCACACTGTTGCCGGATATGGACCAGCTGCCGTGAACCGTACCGTTGCCTGACACGTCTGTGCCGCCCCATACCATTCCGTTGCCTGACACGGTCCCGTTTCCAGATACCGTTCCGTCTCCTAACATCATACCGTTACCCGACACCGTTCCGTCTCCCGACAAAATCCCATTGCCTGATACCGTCCCGTCTCCCGGCTGTGTCCCATTGCCCGATATGGCGCTGTCCGCAGACGCATCCTTCATGCCGATTTCACCGCTCTGTATCTGTGCGATGAAGCGTTCCAGTTCCTCTTTGTCCTGCGTCAGTTCCATGATTTCCACCTGCATCTCCTGCACGCGGCTCTGAGCTTCTTCATTACGCGCAAACACCTGCGCTATCTCCAGTTCCTCCTGCTCTCTTGCAAGCCGTCTGTCCGTATCATAGATATCATATGCTTTCAAACCGACCGCTGCCGCAAGAACTGCCGTCGTGATAAAAATCACCACTAATAGAATCTCATTTACTCTTTTCATGTTACTTCATCTGACCTTCAATCTGCCGCTGTCTCACAATCTCATACGCTAACACCCCTGCTGCCACGGAAGCATTCAGGGAATCGATATCTCCATGCATAGGAATTGCCGCCGTAAAGTCACATTTCTCTTTCACGAGCCTTCCCACGCCGCTTCCTTCATTGCCCACCACAAGTCCTATCGGTCCTTTCAAATCCAAATCGTACATGCGGGTGCCTTCCATATCCGCACAGACAAACCACAAGCCCTCTTTCTTCAGTTCTTCTATCGTCTGTCCAAGATTCGTGACCTTCGCTACCGGCGTATAGTTGATTGCTCCCGCCGACGCCTTTGCCACCGTCGCCGTCAAACCAACCGCACGGTTTTTCGGAATGATTACACC
>VSOA01000253.1 GCA_009774585.1 Lachnospiraceae bacterium | reverse complement strand
CAGTATACGATCCTGTAGATTACGGGCAACAGTCCATTTGCCGGTGCCTTCATAGTATACGATGGGAAGAATTGGAGGATACTTAAATCCTTTTGTTTTACTGATGCCTCTCTTTTGACGTTCCATTTCCTTTTCATAGTCTTCCCAAATATACACCATGTAACGAAGCAGCTGCATACTCACATTATAATCTACTTTAGTTTTATGTTCAATAAGAGATACAAAAAATAATGTATTATTTTTGGCTAATTTTATACGTTTTACCGTATCAGAGTTTCGTTCTTCCGTGAACATTGGAATATATCTTTCGCTTACATCTTCAATATCTTCTGCTTTTACATTTTTCAGAATTGGCATATCCATATAGTTTCTTAGGAATTGAGAGCACAATTCTGCATTGCCAAAAATAAGTTTGCTGCTACTGTCATGTATCTTACTGTTTGACATTTGGGTTTTTTGCTTTGCCGTTGGTTGTGTTTCCGATGAATTTAATCGGTTTTTTGATGTACATCGATTCTTTGTGTTTGTCATAGAGTCTCCTTTCCGGACAGACAAAGCAGGATGTACGAATCGTAGAAGCGTTGATGACATAAAAACGGTATTATGTATGTTTCGGTCAAACAAATCATTGTTGAAACAACTGCCTTCTGCCCGGTTTATATGTTTGGGATTACATAGCCTGTATCAGAAAATACGGCTGCTATTCCTGATGGAATACTAAGATGTACAATAAGAAAATGTTTGTACGATTTAGTTCATTATATATTGTCGGCAATGATTTGACAAGGATTTTTTGCGGGAACGTTTTTGTGAAATGTTTTGGCGGCTTGGCGAATAGACTGTGAGAAATATTTGCCAACAGTGTTTGAAGTTGTATTATAAGTGAATATGAGATAAAATGAATGTTGGACGGCAGTGGAATATAATATGAGTCTGACTCAAGCGAGCGTAACTGGTATAAACATGAACAGAAATTATCAGAAAGAACTGGACAAAATCATAGAAAAAATCGGTGTGGAAGATAAGTGCGCGCCGACACTGTTTCTGCATAGCTGCTGTGCGCCCTGCAGCAGTTACGTGTTAGAATATCTGCGCAGCTATTTCCAGATTACGGTATTTTACTATAATCCGAATATTACCGAAGATGAGGAATACCGTAAGCGCGTGGCGGAGCAGAAGCGGCTGATTGCGGCATATAACGAAGAGACAGAGAGGCGCATGAATGGGTGCGGTAGGGAACCGATGACCACGATGGCGAAGACATGCAGGGATTATTCCATTAAAATTATTGAGGGCGACCATGAGCCGGAGCGTTTCTTTGAGGTTGTCAGAGGGTTGGAACAGTGTCCGGAAGGCGGGGAGCGGTGTTTTGCCTGCTATGCGCTCAGACTGAACGAGACGGCAAAATGGGCGAAGGCGGGAAGTTATGACTATTTTACGACCACATTGTCCATCAGTCCGCTTAAAAACGCTGCGAAGCTTAATGAAATCGGGGAACGGCTTGCGCAAGAGTACAATATCTTATGGCTTCCTTCGGATTTTAAGAAAAGGGACGGCTATAAGAGGTCGATAGAACTGTCGAGGGAGTATGAACTGTATAGGCAGGACTACTGTGGATGCGTGTATTCGCGGCGGTAGGCAGGTGCATTGACAGCAGGACGAAATCTTCTTGACGCGACATTTTACGTGATGATATGATGGAAAATACGAAGAAGAAAGGCATGGAAAGAACAATGCAGAAAATATTGGATTTGATTTCGGAGGAAGTACAGAAAGCGTTTGAGGCAGCAGGATATGACGCACAACTCGGAAGAGTCACGATATCTAACCGACCGGACTTGTGTGAGTACCAGTGCAACGGCGCTATGGCAGGGGCGAAGAAGTATCACAAAGCGCCGCTTATGATTGCGCAGGAAGTAGCGGAGAAACTGGACGCAAGCGACGTGCTTGCGGAAGTGTCGGCAGCAGCGCCGGGATTCCTGAATATGAAAGTGAAGGAAGAGTTTGTCAGGGATTACCTTCGGAAAATGCGTGAGAGCGAGAAGTTTGGTCTGAAAATGCCGGGTCAGGCGAAGAAGATCATCATCGACTACGGCGGTCCCAATGTGGCGAAGCCGCTTCATGTGGGACATCTGCGGTCCGCCATTATCGGCGAGAGTATCAAGAGAATCTGCCGTTATGCCGGACATGATATCATTGGAGATATTCATTTAGGCGACTGGGGGCTGCAGATGGGGCTGATTATTACGGAGCTCCAGAAGAGACAGCCGGATTTGATTTATTTTGATGCTTCCTATGAGGGAGAATATCCAGAGGAAGCGCCGTTTACCATATCTGAGCTGGAAGAGATCTATCCTACGGCGAGTGCGAAATCTAAAGAGGATGAAACGTATAAAGCCGATGCGATGGAGGCAACTTACAAGCTGCAGAGCGGTGTCCGCGGTTACCGTGCGCTGTGGAATCACATTATCGATGTATCTGTGACGGACTTAAAGAAAAATTATGAGAACTTAAATGTTGCGTTTGACTTATGGAAAGGCGAGTCTGACGTGCATGATATCATTCCCGGTATGGTAGAAGCTATGAAGAAAGGCGGCTACGCCTATGAGAGCGACGGCGCGCTTGTGGTGGACGTGAAGGAGGAAACGGACACGAAAGAAGTACCGCCTTGCATGATTCTGAAATCAGACGGCGCTTCTTTATATAATACCACTGATTTGGCGACGATTATGGACCGAATGGAGCAGCATCATCCGGATAAGCTGATTTATCTGACCGACAAGCGTCAGGAACTCTATTTTGAGCAGGTCTTCCGCTGTGCAAGAAAGACCGGGCTGGTCGATGCGGATACGGAACTTGTGCATATCGGCTTCGGCACCATGAACGGCAAGGACGGTAAGCCTTTTAAGACAAGGGAAGGCGGCGTTATGCGTCTGGAGAACCTGATTCATGAAATTAATGAAGAAATGATTCGTAAGATTAGGGAGAATGCCGAGACGAAGGGATATGAAGTGGACGAAAAGGAAGCAGAGGAGACGGCGAAGGTCGTAGGGCTGGCGGCGATCAAGTACGGCGATTTATCGAATCAGGCTTCCAAAGATTATATCTTCGATATGGACAGATTTACCTCTTTCGAGGGAGATACCGGTCCGTATATTCTCTATACGATTGTACGGATTAAGTCAATTTTGGGTAAGTATGCAGAACAGGGAGGAACGTTGACCAACACAGTCATTGAAAACGCAGTCAATGATTCCGAGAAGAGTCTGATGCTTGAAGTGGCGAAGTTTAATGCCATGATAGAAGGAGCATGTGAGGAGATTGCACCTCATAGGATATGCGCATATATCTATGATTTGGCGAATGCGTTTAACCATTTTTACCATGAGACAAAAATTCTCACGGAGGAGGATGTGCAGAAGAAATCCGGTTGGATTGCATTGCTCATATTGACCAGAGATATTTTGGAAACTTGCATTGACTTACTCGGTTTTTCAGCGCCTGAGAGAATGTAATAACAACAGAAATATTATGAACGGAACGTTTTACCGGGAGTGTCGGGAGAGCGTTCCTTTTTTTTGAGAGAAAATGAACCAAAATGCCATATGTTGACTCTTATATTTAGGTGCACCGAAAAGATGAGGAGAGAAACAGTTTTGAAAGAAGAAGTTCTGACGGAAGAGACTCTGGTGAAGCAATTGAAAGAAGGAAGTAAGGAAGCCTTCGATAAACTGTACGGAAAATACAAGAATATGGCAATCCATACGGCATATCTGATCACAGGTAATCAGGCGGATAGCGAAGACGTGGTACAGGAAACTTTTGTGAAGGTCTGGACACATGTGCATGCGCTTCAAAATGACAGCGGATTTCAGTCGTGGATGATGCAGATTCTTGTACGGACAGCTTATCGGGTGGCGAAGAAACGTAAGCGTGAAATTCCGGATGACGATACCGTTTTGAGAATGGAAAACCGGACGAACCCTTCTCCTCTCGACAAGACAATACAACTGGAAGAGGCTGAAATGATTTCCGAGGCAGTGAGAGCGCTTCCCATTAAAATGAGAACGGTTGTTATATTATATTATTACAATTGCTTTTCAGTCAAAGAGATTGCGGGAGTACTCGGTCTGATGGAGGGAACGGTGAAATCCAGACTGCACACCGCAAGACGGCGGCTGCAAGTAAATTTGAAAGAGAAAATAGAGTAACCTGAAAACCTCGAATGAGGAAGGAGGAGTCATATGCGTGCGGAAGAGGATTTTGGCAGTCGTATCAGAACTGCCTTACAGAAGGAATGTAGTGATATTTCAGCTTCGGAAGGATTGAAATCCAGAATTGATGAGGTAATCAGTAAGAAACAGGAGGAAAATTCTATGAAGCATATGAGTGCAAAGAAAATGTGTATCGGTGTGGCGGCAGCCTGTCTGCTCATATCCGGCATCACCGTATTTGCTGGCGGAGCGTCTTACTTTGTCAGCAGTAGCGGCTTCGAGCCGCAATATACGGATTATCAGGATATGTTAAAGGCGGAACAAAAGCTGGGATATGCGGTGGACAGTGTGGAGCAGTTTGCAAACGGCTATGTTTTTGACGGTGTAAGCGTTGAAAGCATTGACGCTTATACCGAAGAGACCGGTAAGACTTACAGCGTTCCGATGATAGATGTCAGATACCGTAAGGAAGGAAAGGTAATTGATTTAAGCGCCAATAAAAAGGCGGAAAACGTTGTAGACGGCATGACGTCCAAGGAGCCGGACGCCGTAAGAACATGCGGAGATATCACGCTGCGGTGTGATGAGTATACGGACAAAATGGTTCCGGATTCTTATGAACTGACAGAAGAAGATAAGATCAACGAGCAGAGGGATGATTACAATATTATCTATAAGTCAGTCACAGTGGTACAAGAGGATGGAACAATGTCTGAGCAGACAGTCGCGGGTGGCAAAGATGCGGAGACAATGGGAGCAGAGGAAATAAAACAGGGAAGCTATATTGTTTCTCAGGACGGTACTGTTACCGCAACAATAGATGATACGCAGGATTATGTGATTACGGGTGCGGACGATATTTGCATCAGACAGAGGCTGGTTGTAAGCTGGGAAAAGGACGGAATCGCTTATTATCTGTCGGGAAGCGACCTTGGCATGAGCGCGGAGGAAATGCTGGATATGGCGGAAGAAATTCTGAAAGCTGAATAGCAGAGCCAAAATTTTTACAAAGTTTTTCATGAAACTACTTGACAAGCTGTTACAATAAATTGTATACTAGCAAAGCGGGTTGCGTAAGTGACCCGCGCATAAACGGGGTCTTAGCTCAGCTGGGAGAGCATCTGCCTTACAAGCAGAGGGTCATAGGTTCGAGCCCTATAGGCCCCACTTAATTGGGTATCTGTCGGATATCCTTTATAAATGAATATGGCGAGATAGCTCAGCTGGCTAGAGCATACGGTTCATACCCGTAGTGTCGAGGGTTCAAGTCCCCCTCTCGCTATTACCTTTAAGAGTGCGGAAAGCCTTGATTTTAGAGGACACTGAAAAACCCCCGCTTTTTTGTGGGAGTTTTTCTTTCTTCCATAACATAGTGT
>VSOA01000252.1 GCA_009774585.1 Lachnospiraceae bacterium | reverse complement strand
TAAGAAGAGTGTTTCCACAGATATGATGATTGCGCAGATTGTTACGGTATTAGATACGAAGAATAGATATCACGACAATGTTTGTAATTTGTTGGGTAGCTGGAGTAAGGAAAGAAATGTTCATTATCTGTTGGCGGGACTGTTTGTGTGTGCTGGACAGCAGGATAAGAATAGTATATTGGAGGATATTATCTCAATCTATATTGATAGAACAATGGAAGAATTACAAAGAGAAAGGGAAGGAGAATGTTTACGTTGGATTGAGGATTTTTTTGCCGCGGGAGTGAGAGCA
Source organism: Lachnospiraceae bacterium (assembly GCA_009774585.1). Taxonomy (GTDB): domain Bacteria; phylum Bacillota; class Clostridia; order Lachnospirales; family Lachnospiraceae; genus UBA3282. The sequence goes on along the minus strand of VSOA01000252.1, from coordinate 5,327 downwards.
TTTACCTTTTATAGAATTTTGATTGAAAAGATATACGGATTGACATGTAATCATTCTTCACCGAGAGAAATCAGAGACATTCGTCGATTATTTTGGATATTGTTCCACATTGATATTCAGATGGCGCGGTATGATAAGGAAGAAAATGCTATTTTGGTTCGCATAGCAATGCAGGATAGTTCTACAGGTAAGAAACTTCAATCTTTATGGCAGTTAGTGTGGCGTGACATGGGTAATAGGGAAATTTTTTATCGTTCGCTGGCAGAATATGATAAAAGAGCTGCTAAGATGCCTGATTATAGTTTGGAAAGGTTTATACAAAGTGCGCTTGGAGAGATATGTGATAAAAAATGGCAAATAGATATTTGCAGTAAAATACGCAGGAGGTCTGGAGATGAGTGAATTTATAGTGAGTGAAGAAACGTTTAAACTTGGATGGGCGGAAAGAGTTCCGACACCTCAAGAAGGAGAGTGCTTTTTATTGTATCAGTCAGGTGCGGGTGCACAGAGTAGCTTTCTCATTAATTATGGAGTTAAATATTCATCTGCAGGAATCCGACATGGACACTACAATCAGAAGGTAAAGATTTCCCTGAGGCAGAAAATGTTTAGTCAGAGCTATCGTGTAATTATGCAAGTTGCAGATTTTCACTTCAATGTTATGGTAAGAATGTCCTATGACATTCGAGACGTGCGCATGTATTTCTTTGAAGGAAAGATGGAAGAAGATGATGTTCAGAATACTGTCCGGAAAGTAATAAGACAACAAGATAGAAGATGGAATGCGTGGGAAGATATAGAATTACAAAATACTTTGGAAAACGAGATTGAAAAGAGTTTGAAACGTTATGAAGGTGTACGGTTTAGAAATTTGGAAATTACTGTTACCCCAGAGGAAGATGCAGTAAAGATGCGTGATTCCAATAAGAAAAAAACAGTAGGAATACATGTTGCAAAAAATGAGATGGACGAGCAGATTGCAAAGAATGAGCAGGCTGAAAGGCTTGTTGATAGTGAGCAGAAACTCAAGATAAAACAAATAAGTGATATGGCTTTACTATGCCAGAATTTCGGCAATATGGGACCTATTGTTGAAGAGTACTTAAAGGGAAATATGGATGGGAAAGAATTATATGATTATATTATGCGGTCACGTGCGGAAAAGTTAGGGGTATTACAGACTGTAGCATCGGGTGATATGTTGACACAGGAAGAAACCATAGAAAAGCTGAATGAAATATTGTCAAACAGCGATTTCCTGCAGACGACGGAATTTCAGAAATTACCGACAAAGGAGGTAAGCAGAATCGAGGGAAGTAGTACTGGTAATGATGGAAATGATATGAAAAATGAAGAAGAAATAGTAAACAAAGAAGACAAAAAAGAAATATTTAGTAATGGAGATTACTTATGAAAAAAATGTACTTTGGGGCATGGCACAATTTTTATCATTTAAGTTGGCCGGTTCGTTTCTTTGTGGAAGGAATGATATTTCTCTTTTTGATTTTTGTCCTATTCAGATTGGTGCGCAGATTAATACAAAAATATAGGAAGGTATTTCCGTTATATTCTTGTTTCATTAAGTTATGCGCCGGGATTTCTTCAGAAGTGGTTTATATACTTGGAAGAAACCGTTCGTGGGCAGTAGAAACTGACAACAAGATCATAGAATGGAAATATAAGAAACTTGAAGAAAATGCGGAAACAACAGCAGGGAAGAAACATACAAGATTAAAGTGTTGTGCGGCAATCGTCATTTTGGTCATATATATTGCTGCAGTATTTGTGGACTTACCGCTATCTAAATATGTACAAGAGGAATACCTTGCAGAGTTTGCAGGGATAAAAATTTTTTTTCGACAATATGAGGAAGCCATATCCAGAGGTTATGAATCCTATCCGCCTTTGATTATAGAAAGGAAACCGGAGGAGATAAAAGAAGAGGAAGCTGCTGAAGCGATAGAGAAAACAGAACAGCCGATTTATGTTCAATTAAATGAAAGAGGAAAAAATGGCGCAAATGTTAGAAGGGCGCCTTCTCTTGCAGGAGAAGTAGTTGGAGGAGTAAATGGTAAATCGGAAATCCTCTATCAACATCAGTGGGATTGTGATGACGAAGAAAGATATTGGATTAAAATATATATTCCTGCTGACGGGGTGGAAGGCTGGTTGAGTGGCAAACTTGTCGATAGTGTGCAGTTAGAAGAGTTTATCAATGAATCGGAAACATGGTGAAATGCATTCCAATAAAGTTTATATTTATCGTAAGAACCGGATAATAATGAGGAAAATATGAATAGCAACCTTGAAAACAGCAAAGAACTGAACAGCCTGACAGAAGAAATCATAACTTGTACGGAACAGAATAAAAATAAAGTACCAAAAGGATTTTCAGCGTTTAATAAAGAGAAAATTGGAAGTATACAAGATGCCTTTATATATCTTGAAAAACTTTTTATGGCAGAGGAGAAGGAAATCGAAAATCGGCAGTTACATACATTTGTTACGGTTGATTATGAAGACGACGTCAGGCGTTTCGCTGTTTCTGTCGTTATCTTGTTGTATCCGGAGCATGAGAAATTATGTACGTATGATGCTTATCAAAGACTGCTTACCCGAAAACATATGGCGTATGCCTTTTTTCATGTGATGAATAGCAGATTACTCCGAACAGAAGCGGACATAGATATTTTCTCAGCGTTTTATGAGAGTCTATATTTGGGGATGGTCGATTTCTATAAAGGGTTTTATGGGAGATTTAGTGATAATGAAGAAGCAATAGAGTTATTGTGCAAATTTTTCCCGAAGAAAATGAATGTAAAAAAATATGGGGCTAAAATTGCAGCGGCATTGTATGTGCATGTCTCGAATGCAGGGACGCCGGAAGACGGAGGATATGCTTTTCGTGGAATTGCCCAGATGGAAAAGTATATCGGAAATCTGCCGGATGACATTGTGACTGAGTTATTAGGATATTATCATGTTAATCTGATCATCAGCAATGAAGTGTTCAGACATCAGGTCTATACGATGATTGAATATTCCGGAAAAAGCAGAGAGGATAAGCAAGGCTGCAAATTTCTATATTTAGATTCCGTGGTACTGGCATGGCAGATGGAGAAGTATCTGGTACAGCAATTGACAGAAGATAATCCGGATGAGAGTTTTACATCCATGATTTTTGAAGATAACTATATTACAGGTGCCGTAAGGGTATGTGAGAAGCCGAATGCATACTGGATGTATTGGAATTACGGGGAAAGATTTTTATCCATAGACGGAGAAGACGTTCTTCAAATACGATTAAAAAATAATGAAGAAATAGAAATTAACAAATTAAATCATAAGGGTAGTGCAAAAACATTAAAGCTCTCTTATAAATATTCGGACTGGCGGCTGGAAAGCTATTTTTCCAAGGAAGTGGAGCAGAAGCTCAGAAAATTGATTTTAGGTTCGGAAAGCCGGTACAGTCAAATGTTTTTCTCATTGCTGTATCTGGAACATTACAGAGGTATGAATGACCGGCTCATTGATTTTGACCACAAATTTCAATATGACAGAACAAGTCGGCAGTTACAGCGACAGAAGGAGAATACCTATCAGATAGGAAGATTTTATGGTCAGTCAGTGAAGACATTGTCCTGCATTGTCGGAAAAAACGGAACGGGAAAAACCAGCATTATTGACTTCCTTCGCGAATCTTTTTTTAAACTGCTGCGCTTGATTGAGGATTATGGGATCCCTTGTGCAGAGGGGTACATAAGGGAGGAAGATTATCGGGAATATGATGTACTGGATGAAGGCGCAAAATTTTTCATTGTGTTTCGGATAGGAACGAAACCGTTTTTCCTGACCAATGTAGAGAAGGTGGTCAGTGAGGATGTGGAACCGTTTGCGGCGGGTATATATAATAGTATCAATGAATTCAGCAAGGTCGCGTACTTCTCGAATATGTTAAATAACAATCAGGCAGGTATTTTTCTTGATGGAACGAATCGGACAGGCAATGAACAGGAACAGACGAAAAGAGAAATCGGAAGGAGCCTTAGTGGATTTCGTCAGGTTGATTATTCGGAGACAGAGAGTTTTATCAGGAGACAAAAGGCAATCATGCTTGAACAGGAAAGGGAACTGGCTATCGATGAAGACAGAGCGGAGACAAAGGGCAGTGTAAACAGAGAACTCTGCTATCAGTTTACTTTCCTGAAGAGCATGAGCGCAAACAAGGTGTGTGAATATTTGGATATTGACGAGCAGAAGAGATTTAAAATAGTCAGCCGAATGAACGGATGGACAGAGGAAGAGTTTACGTTACGGGATTTACAGGATCCTGTCAGACTTCGGCGGATGGAAGAGAAGTATCTGTTTTTCCCGGATGCGCAGTTGCAATATTTTTCCTCCGGACAGTATGTAAAGTTCGCATTTTTAGCAAAATTATATTGGTTTTTGGAGGGATACGATAAAGAAATCGAAAGATACCGGCGTATGGTCGGAGAAAATGAATTCCGCAGAGAGGATGCCCTGCTTAGCGGGGAAACAGCGTTGTTGTTTATTGATGAGGGCGAGACTTACTACCATCCGGAATGGCAGCGCAGATATATGAAAACACTGCTTGAAATGGTGAATGATAATAACAGAAATTTTCAGATACAAATCGTTATCACGACAAATTCACCTTTTATCCTGTCCGATATTTTGCAGGACGATGTGACATATCTGTCAGAAAAAACGGAAAAACGATTTGACCGTACGCTGGGACAAAATATCCATAGACTGTTAAAAGAGAATTTCTTTATGGACTATACAATCGGCGAGTATGCGAGAGAACTGATAGAGAACATGATGCTGTGTCTTGATCATTCGGACAACGAAGGAGCGGAGGAGCAAAGAAAAAATATAAAGAACATGATTCAGCGTTATTATGGGAAAGAAAAGGAAGCCTATCCGGCAATCCAATTATTGATTGAGCAGATAGGTGAGCCGGTGTATCGCTATGAATTGGAAAAGCTGTTAAATGAGTCTGCGCTGATGAAAGAGTATAGAACGATGGAACGATTACTGGAAGAAAAAAGAAGAATTGAAGAAGAGATACAGGAACTGGAAAAGAAGGGATAATCTTGGTAAAGATAGAACCATATACGGAAGAATTTGAAAAAATATACTGGCGTCTGGTCAAGGAGAAAGTAAGTGAGAGCACCCGGGAAGATATCGTATGCAGCAGTGAGAAATTTATGCCAAAGGAATTCTGTGGCGGAGCGCCGCCTGCGTTTAAGACAATCATCCTTGCGCCGTTTGCGAAGTTAAAATGTGCACGGATGTACATAGCA
>VSOA01000251.1 GCA_009774585.1 Lachnospiraceae bacterium | reverse complement strand
CAGTGCTTTGGAAATTGACATGCCGGGACGAAGCCTCCTCGGCTTTGCCACTCCAAATTTAACTTCATATAGGTTCCTTTACCTAAACGATAGGCTGATTTGGCATCTTCTTTTATTGTCAAGGATTTATGCAGCACACATCCTTTTGATATTCCAAACGGAATCTTCGCATTTCTCATCCTAATTCTTTGGTCGCTATCCTCTCCCCACGTCAAACGTTTATCATATAAATAACCTCCTATTTTATCTTGTATACTGATTCTGAATGCTGCAGGTATAAATAGCATTTCATCCGGCGTTGTGAATTTTCTACACTCAGATACGATCTTAGCTGCCATACTGTTATAACCGTACCGCATCGGCACACTGACTGCTTCATAAGAATTCAGTTCATTTTCTACATATTTCACGGTGTAAGGCATAAGAATACAATCAGAATCAACATAAAGAATTCCTTCCGTCTTACAGTATTCTGCTGCCAGCTGACGAAGTAAGCCAAGATTTGGCTCATCATGGCGATATACGGTAACCCGCTTATCCTGCCTTGCAGCTTTTTCTACATAATGATCTGGATTATTCAGCATAACAATAATAGGAACATTCGACGGAATACTGGCAAGGCATCTTTTAATCAAGTGATCCTTAGAACACAAAATCGCAATCGTAATCTTCATAGCACCATCCTTAATATTTGAGCGTCAGCATAACCCATAGCTTTTTCTTTTCCCTTCACATTCCACTTACTAAAATGCCTGCCATAACAATTAGCAGCACTTTTCCTAATTATTTCAAGACTTTTCCCAGAATAACTGATTGCCATCCGTACACAATGGGGTACAAGCAATGCCACCTTATATAATTCATCTCTTTCGTACGGTTGCCCCGTATCCGTCACAATATCAATCAAGGTATCATAATCGCATCTGTCATCCAAAATAGCAGCCAGCGGGAGTAATACCATATAAATAAGTTGTAATTGTGTTTTTGATATGTTATTACATTTTGACCATTCTATAAGCTTTTCTATTTGCTTTGTCGCCGACATTTCTGCAGACAGCACCACCTTTGCAAACGGATCCTCATAAATGTTGCATTCATGAACATTATTTAAGTGGCTTAATCTGCTCTCTGTCAAATCTTCTAAGCATGCTCTCCAAATTTGAAATGAATCATAAGTCTTAGAATCATTTGAGCGATGCCTGATATTTTGCATACCCAAAACTGGGGAAGCTATTTTCATACCCATTTTACATGCATCGGCTATAATATCCCATTCTCCTCCCCAATCAAAATGATATGTACTTTTAGATGTAATTTCATATATGCTTCTTGTCTTCCCCAGAAATGCCCCCGGAAATGTTGTCGGAATTTTGTCTGCATACTCCTGATAAAACAACTCTAATAATGGCTTTCCGATTAAAACATTGCATCTTCCAGCCGCCGTGCTAATATCAGGTATTACCAAATCATGTTCCTCTACAAGTAACGGATAAAGCAGATTATTAATAAATTTACCAAAGTCTTCTATTTTCCAATCCGAATCTACAACGGCAGTATAATCCGCTCCAATTTTATAGGCAATTTTACTGATTATTGCAACACCATAATTCTTATTAGGGTATATTTCGCACATATTTCTAATTACTATACACTCAATATCTTCTTTAACCTTTTTGATCTCTTTTTCATCCCTCTTATACGCAGCATCAAACACCACCGTATATACATCCATTCCCATTTCAGCAAATGCATTGGCTGCCCGTTTCATAAACAAACAAAGCAGTTCTGTTTCTTCACGCAACCAGCATGTTCCCCATACGATTTTCTTTTTCCCCATATTTTTCGCCTCTATATATGATCTTTTTCTTCATGTTCCCTTACTCTTCTTACAATAACAGCTGTTAAAGGAAGGCAAATGCATTCGTACAACGTTTTTAAAATTACCTGTACCATTATCATATTCAGAATTTGTCCTACGGAAATCAAACCGCCAAAAGCAATCGGAACAAAAACACCCGAATCAATAGTCTCACCCACAAGAGTCGATACAATTGCACGTAATCCGAATTTTTTTCCATCATTTGACTTTATTTTCATCCTGCTCATTACCCGTGCATTAACAAGTGATCCGCTTAAGTAAGCAGCAAGACCGGCTATTATAATACGTGGTGTCGAGCCAATTATCATTGCAAATTCATCGGACATCTCATACCATGTCGGCGCCGGGAGAACAATTGCCAGAGAAAAAATCAGTACCATAAAAAAATTCATTAGAAATCCTATATAGATAACTTTCTTCGCAAGCTTAAATCCGTATACTTCCGTCATGATATCATTCAAGATGTATGAAATCGGGAAAACCAATACGCCCGCCGTTACGGACCATTCGCCTATCCGTAATAGCTTTGCCGCCAAAATATTGGAGAGCAAAAGACATGTAATAAATAAAACGGAAAGAAACAGAAATAAGAGCGATACTGTTTTTGTATTTTCATTTTCTTTACACATATTACACCCCATAGATATGAATATAGATTTAGTTTATAGTTCTTTTTTTGCGAAAGAAGTATCTTTCAACCTCCTCCCTCAATACATCTCCATATGATCCAGCCCGCACAAATGCTTATAGAACACGCTCACCATCAAATGATCAAAAATCATATGCACGTCCTCTGTCACCTGCATACTGTTCACCGGAACATGAAGAGACACGTCTGCTTCCTCCATCAGTTTGCCTCCTTTGATGCCGGTAAGCCCTATCACTTTGTTCCCTTGCTCTTTCGCATATCTGACCGCATTCATAATGTTAGCCGAGTTTCCGCTTCCGGATAGCGCGATCACCAAATCGCCCTCACGTATCCTTCCTTGTAGCTGATAACGGAATACCTCTTCAAATCCCATGTCGTTTGCTATCGCCATCAGAGTCGCTGTATCATTATTCAAACACACAAATTCAAACTTTGTCTCCAAAGTCTCTGATAAACCTTTGTTAAAATCATTCTGATAATGTGAGGCTGTTGCAGAGCTTCCGCCATTACCGAAAATATATACCTTCTTACGGTTTCTGTAAGCTTCCTCAATCAACTGCATTGCCTCGTTCAAGGCATCTACGTCCAGCTTACTCAAAACCTCTCTCTCCAACTCAATGTACTCTGTGATATCTTTTCTGTAATCCATTTAAATACCTCATCCCTTCAGGATATCCCTGCTTTATAGCGTTTCAAATTATCTATCAACCGTTCAGAATGCGCTCTACCGCCTCTAACAGATTCCTGCAAGTCAATTCAATCTCCGGCTGATATTTACCGTCTTTCCCTGCATCTCCGGTCAATACAAGCGCCGTATGCGTTCCCGCATGATTACCGGTCAGCATATCTCTTGTCGTATCGCCTATCATCCAAGACTCTTGCAGATTGATGTGGTATTGTTCGACGAATCGGGTCAGCAATCCCGTCTTCGGTTTCCTGCATTCACAATCAAATTTGTACTCCGGACGTTCTCCGGGAAATCCCTTATCAGGATGATGCGGGCAGAAGGCGATATCATCAAGAAAAGCGCCCTCTTCTCCCAACAAGGTCGTGAGTTTACGGTGAATATTCCGTACTTCTTCCATGGTACACATACCTTTGGCTACCACCGGCTGATTGGTCACCAGAATTGCAAGATAGCCGGATTGGTTAATCTTCCTAATCGCTTCAGCCGCACATCTTTCCAGTGAAAGCTTATCCTCTGTATCTACTAAGCCGTTCTTAACATTCACGGTGCCATCCCTGTCAAGAAAAATGCATTTCTGCTCTCGTTTGAGATTTCTGGATTCGGTATAACCGGAACGGACTTCATCTTCCACGGTCGCCAGTCTATCCACTGTCCCGGCATCCTTAATATATTCCGGCGACCTGTAACCGTAAATCGCCTCTCCGTCCTCTATCATTTTATGGAAAATCTGTTTCTCTAAATCAACTTTCTCCGGTCTGGCAACTTTCTCACACACCCGACCGTTTATCACATAAAGCCCTGCATTGACAAGATTGTCATACCAGTAATCTCTCACGTTATGCTTAGAATCAATCCCTATAATACGACTTGATTCATCCTGCATAATTAAGTCAGAGTCAAACGGGTGGGTGTTAGGATGTACAAACAGCGTGCACATACTATGCTGCTCATGATGATATTTCAACATCCTGTCTACATCGATATCCCAGAACACATCTCCGTAAACCATAAGGAAATCTTCATTGCCTATCATATCTTTCAAAAAGAAAAAAGCGCCGGCGGTGCCAAGAGGCTCTTTCTCTTCCACATAGGAAACAGAGACATCCCACGCTGTCCCGTCTCCGAAATATTCTTTGATATGATTACCGAGATGACCGACAATCAGAATAATCTCTGTAATTCCGTTTTCTTTGCACTTCTCTATCTGCCACTCTAAAAGCGGTTTGCCGAGAATGGGAATCATGGGTTTCGGAATCTCATCTTTGGTGATATCCCGTAATCTCGTTCCTTTTCCGCCTGCCTGTATCACTGCTTTCACTATAACTATCCATGCCTCTCTTACAATATTGTATTCTCTTTACGGAACAACACATTTTTCTATCCCTTTACAAAGGTTTTCCCAGAAATCTTTTTTGACATATACATCATCTGACGTCAATCTTGCAATTAACACATAATCTCCATGTTTGCATATCCACTGTCTTAAACGGCTGCTTCCTAAACCACGCCTATGTTTATCATTCTCAATCACTATACACTGAATGTCAACCTTATCAAAATCAATCCCGCTCAGCACCTGCATTTCATATCCTTCTACATCTATAGACATGAAATCCACTTTTTTGATGTTGCGTTCTTCCAGAACATCAGATAATCTTTTTTGTTGAACCTTATACTTCTTATTTACAACTAAATTATCATTCTTAAGAGCATTTGATACACCTGACATAACGTGCGCATCCATTTCTGTGAATTCAACTTCACATTCATCAGCCCCCAACGCATAAGGCAGACATTCCGTACTTCGTATGTCTTTCGTCCAAAGACGGTTCATAATACTTTACGGTTCAAACGCTATCCCGCTCCAATGTCTTGTCTTCTCAAAGAAGAATGAATTGTTTAATTTAACCGGATGATTGGCTCCAATGTCAATAAAAACTCCATTTTCTTTCTTATGAAAAATATATCTGTCCAAGAAAAAATCTTGTCCAAATTGCGACTGATATCTGTCATCGTATCCGCTTATACCACCGCCTACAAAAAAGTCATAATGAATACGGCTGATTCCGTAATTCATTATATCAATTAATTTGCCCCTCTTTAAACATATCAGCATATCTTTCATGCTCATCGAATATCTTCCTCCTTATCAATGCGTCTCTTTTACGATTCTCAGATGCCAAGCGCGTGTCTGACCGTTCTTCGTACCGCTTCGTCAGACTCGCATTCAGCCTTCCAGCCTGCGTGATGCACTTTATCAAGGCAGTATGTGAATCTGGGCACGTCGCCTTTCCATCCCCCTGCCCCGCCGGTAAAATGATAAGTAACATTCTCCAGCTTCATTTCTTCACAGATGATGTCCGCAATACGTTTTACACTGGTCGCCGTATTGACTCCTATATTATAC
>VSOA01000025.1 GCA_009774585.1 Lachnospiraceae bacterium | reverse complement strand
GTAGATGAGAATTACGGATTGCAGTACAAGCCGGACAAAATCGTTAAAGTGATCAAGAAGGATGGAAGTCTGGAGAATTTTAATGTCCAGAAAGTAATTGATGCCGTTGGGAAGAGTGCTTACCGTGCATTAACGAAATTTACGGAGGAAGAAAAGTGCCATATATGCCAGACGGTAATTGATAAGGTAAATGAACTCGGAGAAGAGCAGATTCCGATTCAGATTATGCATAACATGGTTGAGAGTGCATTGGAGGATGTTAAGCCGATCGTAGCTAAGAGTTATCGGGATTACCGTAATTACAAACAGGATTTCGTAAGAATGATGGATGATGTTTATAAGAAGAGTCAGTCTATCATGTATATTGGGGATAAGGAGAATGCTAATACGGACAGCGCGCTTGTCTCCACGAAAAGAAGTTTGATTTTTAATCAGTTTAATAAAGAACTCTATCAGAAATTTTTCATGACGACGGAGGAAATCCAAGCTTGTCGTGATGGTTATCTGTATGTGCATGACATGTCTGCAAGACGTGATACGATGAATTGCTGTCTTTTTAATGTTGCCGAGGTGTTGAGCGGCGGATTCGAGATGGGAAATATCTGGTATAACGAACCAAAGACACTCGACGTAGCATTTGACGTAATTGGAGATATTGTATTAAGCGCCGCAAGCCAGCAGTATGGCGGATTTACGGTGCCGGAAGTAGATAAGATTTTAGAACCGTACGCAGAGAAATCATATAAGCGTGATGTGGAGAAGTATATCAGACTTGGGGTGGACAAGGAGACTGCAGAAGCCGAAGCTATGGCTGATGTAAAGAAAGAATTTGAGCAGGGATTCCAAGGATGGGAGTATAAGTTTAACACAGTGGCGAGCAGTCGTGGAGATTATCCGTTCATTACTGTGACTGCCGGGATCGGTACAGGAAGATTTGCTAAGATGGCGACTATCGTTATGCTCAATGTGCGCCGCAAGGGACAGGGGAAGAAAGAGTGTAAGAAACCTGTGTTATTCCCTAAAATTGTGTTTCTCTACGACGAAAATCTTCATGGTCCGGGCAAAGAACTGGAGGACGTCTTTGAGGCTGGTGTCAAATGTTCTGCCAAAACGATGTATCCGGATTGGCTGAGCCTTACGGGTAAAGGATATATTGCGAGTATGTACAAGCAGTATGGTAAAGTGATTTCTCCTATGGGGTGCAGAGCTTTTCTTTCTCCATGGTATGAGAGAGGAGGTATGCATCCGGCAGATGAGGAGGATAGCCCGGTTTTTGTTGGAAGATTTAATATCGGTGTAGTGTCTCTGCATCTTCCGATGATTCTGGCGAAGTCGCGTCAGGAGGGCAAGGACTTCTATGATGTGCTTGATTATTATCTGAATCTGATCAGGCATCTTCATATCAGGACTTATGCATATTTGGGTGAGATGCGTGCTTCCACGAATCCGCTTGCCTATTGCGAAGGCGGATTTTTAGGAGGACATCTGCAGCTTCATGATAAGATTAAGCCAATATTAAAGACGGCGACGGCAAGCTTTGGTATTACGGCATTCAACGAACTTCAGGAACTTTATAACGGTAAATCTCTTGTGGAGGACGGTGCGTTTGCGCTGGAAGTACTGGAACATATCAATAATAAGATTAATGAGTACAAAGAGGAAGACGGTAATCTTTATGCGATATACGGAACGCCGGCTGAGAACTTGTGCGGCTTGCAGGTAAAACAGTTTCGGGCAAAATACGGCATCATTGAAGGCGTCTCCGACAAAGAATACGTTTCCAATAGCTTTCACTGCCATGTGACGGAAGACATTACGCCTATTGAGAAGCAGGATTTGGAATATCGTTTCTGGGAGCTTGCTAATGGCGGTAAGATACAGTATGTAAAATATCCTATTGATTATAACATGGAAGCGATTAAAACATTGATCCGCCGTGCGATGGAAATGGGATTCTATGAAGGCGTCAATCTGTCCTTAGCCTATTGTGATGATTGCGGACATCAGGAACTGGAGATGGATGTCTGTCCGGTGTGCGGCAGCCGAAATCTGACGAAAATTGACCGCATGAACGGATATCTGGCGTATTCCCGTGTACATGGGGATACCAGATTAAGTGATGCGAAGATGGCTGAGATCGCAGAAAGGAAAAGTATGTAATGAGATATCACAATATAACGAAAGACGATATGCTCAATGGCGATGGCCTGAGAGTAGTCTTATGGCTTGCCGGATGTACGCACTGCTGTAAAGAATGTCATAATCCCATTACATGGGATCCCGATGGGGGGATTTTGTTCGATGATGCCGCCAAGAAGGAAATCTTCAGTCAGTTGGAGAAACCTTATATACAGGGGATTACCTTCTCGGGAGGGGATCCGTTGCATTCATCCAATCGGCTGGATGTCAGAGAGCTGATGGAAGAGATTAGACAGAAGTATCCCGACAAAACAATCTGGCTGTATACGGGAGACAGTTGGGAAGATGTTCTTCATTATCCTATTATGAAGTACGTGGATGTACTCGTAGACGGGGAATTTAAGATTGATCAAAAAGATACGAAGTTACTCTGGAAGGGAAGCAGCAATCAGAGAGTGATTGATGTGCAGGCAAGTCTGCAGCAGACGGATCCGGTCAATCCCGTTCTTCATTGTGGAGATTATGCATGATATGCTGTTGGAGCATAAGGCAGTCGGTTTGATATGCGAGCGGTAGAAGAATGCGTTCAGTGAGCAGATTATTTAAGAAAGAGGTTGGAAGGCTTGGAGACAATTAAGATTAAATACTTTACGGATAAGATAGAGAAACTGACGTATATTGACGGCAAATCGGATTGGATTGATTTGCGTGCGGCAGAAGAAATTGAACTGAAAGCGGGAGAGTTTAAGCTGATTCCGCTGGGAGTTGCAATGGAACTTCCTATGGGGTATGAGGCGCATGTGGTTCCCAGAAGTTCTACCTTCAAGAACTTTGGGATTATTCAGACCAACCATCAAGGGGTGATTGACTGTTCATACTGCGGAGATAACGATCAATGGTTTATGCCGGTCTATGCGGTGCGTGATACGCAGATTCATGTGAATGACAGAGTTTGCCAGTTTCGGATTATGGAGAATCAGCCGAAGATTGTGTTTGACGAAGTTACGCATCTTGACAATGCCGACAGAGGAGGACATGGCAGCACCGGAAAGCAATGATTTTTGAGTTCGCAGAAGAAATTGTGCTGAGTAAATTTTGTAAGATTGTACTTTGGGTATAAACAGACTCCTTTTAAGACATACTATGGGAAATGATGGTATTGTCTTGGAAGGAGTTTTTATAATGAATAAAAAGGAAGAAGATAAAAATAGCAAAATGACTACATCTTTACAGCAGACGATGTCTTACATGAATGAACATATCGATCCGGATACAAGTTTCGATATTGTTTATCGTGTCATAGAAGTTGGCGGTAGACAAGCATGTATTTATTTCATAGACGGATTCTGCAAAGATGAATTAATGATGAAAATTTTGCAGTATTTTATCGATTTGAAGCCGGCCGATATGCCTGAGAATGTCCATGAGATGGCAAAGAAGGCAACGCCTTACGTGGAAGTGGATTTGAAGGACTCATGGGATGAAATTATATACAGCATTCTTTCCGGCGTATTTGCGCTTTTTATCGATGGCTATGACCGATGCATTCTGATTGATTCGCGGACTTATCCGGCGCGGGGGGTATCGGAGCCGGATAAGGATAAGACACTGCGCGGTTCCAAGGACGGATTCGTAGAAACGATTGTATTTAATACAGCGCTTATCAGACGGCGTATTCGAAGCGCCGAACTTCGGATGGAGATGATGAATGCCGGTAAAAGTTCGCAAACTGACATTGTATTGTGTTATATGGATAATCGCGTAGACCACAAGTTTCTCGAGAAAGTCAGACGGCGTATTCAGGAAATTCAAGTAGATGCACTGACTATGAATCAGGAGAGTCTGGCAGAATGTCTTTATCAGCGAAAATGGTATAATCCTTTTCCGAAATTTAAATTTACGGAAAGGCCGGATGTGGCGGCTGCGCAAGTGCTGGAGGGAGATATCATTATTCTTGTAGATAATTCACCCTCGGCGATGATTGTCCCTACGTCTATTTTCGATATTGTAGAGGAGGCGGACGATTACTATTTCCCGCCGATTACCGGAACGTATCTGAGACTTTCAAGATTTGTTATTTCTATTCTGACATATATTATGACGCCGACGTTTCTGCTTCTTATGCAGAATCCTGACTGGATTCCGGAATCGTTCCGGTTTATTATGCTGAAGGATGAATCAAATATACCATTAATTGCACAGTTTCTCATATTAGAATTGGCGATTGATGGTTTGAAACTGGCGGCAGTCAATACACCGAATATGCTAAGCACGCCTTTGAGTGTGATGGCGGCTCTCGTTCTTGGGGAGTTCTCGGTAAATAGCGGCTGGTTTAACTCGGAAGTCATGCTCTACATGGCGTTCGTTGCAATTGCAAATTATACACAGCAGAACTATGAACTTGGGTATGCGCTTAAGTTTATGCGAATTATTAATCTGATTCTGACAGCTATTTTTGATTTATACGGATATATTGCGGCGGTGTTAATCTTCGTATTGTCGATTATATGTAATAAGACATTATCGGATAAAAGCTATATTTATCCGTTGATACCCTTTAATCCGGGACAACTTGCTAAAAGATTGCTGCGACTTCGTCTCCCGGAGGCTAAAAAGCAAATTTAATTAAGCTAATTAAAGTTAAAAAATAATATTTTTTACTTGTTTTTTACGTTGTGAAATAGTAGAATAAAACTATCATAACAAGCGGGAGGATATATCATATGGGGTATGATGTACAGACAGAGAAGGGATGGGTCAACAGAGGCAATTTGTATCGCCTGAAGGAACTAATGAAGAGAGCGGAGCGTGGTGATCGTCTGACACTGGCATTTCTTGGCGGTTCGATCACACAGGGTTCTGTGTCAACGCAGTATACAAACTGTTATGCGTATCTGGTTTATGATTGGTTTGTACGTAGATTTCCAAAGACCGCATTTACTTATGTAAATGCGGGAGTCGGCGGAACGACATCGCAATTCGGCGCAGCCAGAGTTGAGGAAGATGTATTGGTATATAAGCCGGATTTTGTAATTGTTGAATTTTCGGTAAATGATGACGATACCGAATTGTATCAGGAGACATATGAAGGATTATTGCGGAAGTTGTACGGCAATGTCTATCAGCCGGCGGTGTTGCTGGTACATAATATCTGTTACGATACGGGAATTAGTGCAGAAGAGAAACACCGTATGATAGGTGCACATTACAATTTACCGAGTGTCAGTATGAGAACGACAATTTATCCGGAAGTGGAATGCGGCAGGATTCCGAACCGCGAGATTACACCGGATGACCTGCATCCCAATTCAAATGGGCATGAACTGGTCGCAGAGGTGATTACGGACTGTCTGGACAAGATTTATGCAGAAAGACGGGTTGAGGAACCGGAAATGCCAATGCCGAAGCCGCTGACTGCGAATGCATATGAGCATGCGCGAAGGTATCAGAATCATAATTGCGATGCGGTCTGCAATGGTTTTGCGGCAGATGGTACATTGAAGAAGTATGTGAACGACATGTTTCGCAATGGGTGGACGGCGTCTAAGAGAGGTGCGAACATTATTTTTGAAGTAACTGGTACGGAAATCGCAGTACAATACCGTAAATCCGTTAACCTGCCGGCGCCTGTCGCGGTGGCGGTAGTGGATGGTGATGAAGAACATGCCGTTACACTTGATGCCAATTTTGATGAGACATGGGGAGATTGTCTGTATATCGATACGGTAGCGCATCATACGGTATACGGAACGCATAAGGTAGAAATCAGACTGATTGAAACGCGTGAGAATGATGCAGTACCGTTTTATCTTGTGTCGATAATCGGATCATATTAGAATGAAGAGAAGGGAAGAATACATAGATGTTCAGAGATGATTTTGTATGGGGTGTTGCCAGCAGCGCTTATCAGATAGAAGGAAAGGACCCGCAGGATGGAGCGGGCAAGATGATATGGGATACGTTTACGGAAGAAGGACGGATTTTGGACGGCACGGATGCCTCAGTCGCCTGTGACCATATGCACCGTTATGCGGAAGATTATAAGCTTATGCGTCTTCTGGGCGTGAGAGCATATCGGTTTTCGGTCAGTTGGAGCCGGATCATGCCGGAAGGAACAGGCAGGGTAAACGAGAAGGCAATTGCCTTGTATAGAGATATGATAGCCAAGATGAAGGAGAATGGTATTACACCGTATCTTACCATGTATCACTGGGAACTTCCGCAGGCATTGCAGGACAGAGGCGGATGGCTGAATGAAGAAATCATTCAGTGGTTTGGTGAGTATGCCAGAGTGATCGCAGAGAATTTCTCGGATATCTGCGAGAACTTTATCACCTTAAATGAGCCGGAATGCTTCGTCGGTCTTGGACATCTGAGCGGCGTACATGCGCCGGGGAAGAAGATGAGTTATGAGGATACTTTCCGAATCGCCCACAATGCACTGCGGGCTCACGGTAAGGCAGTAATTAATCTGAGAAAATATGCGAAGCGGCAGATTAAGATCGGTTATGCGCCGACTTGCGGTATGGCATATCCGGCCAGTAATAAGGCGGAAGATATTGAAGCGGCAAGAAAGGTATTGTTTTCATTTTATAATCCGATGGATAACTGGACATGGAACGTAGCGTGGTTTAATGATCCGGTATTTTTAGGAAAATATCCGGCACATGGTCTTACGCAATTCAAAAACTATCTGCCCGAAATTACCAAGGAAGATATGGAACTCATATCACAGCCGATTGATTTTATGGGACAGAACATTTATAACGGTTATATGGTGCGCGCCGGAGAGAACGGTGAGCCGGAATTTGTGGACAGACCTGCCGGATTTCCTAAGACAGCGGCGGGATGGCCTGTTACGCCGGAATGTATGTACTGGGGTGTGAAATTCTTATATGAGAGATATAAAATGCCTTTGTATATCACGGAGAACGGTATGTCATGTCATGATATTATTTCTTCTGACGGACAGGTGCATGATCCGAACAGGATTACTTTTTTGGATAAATATCTCTCAGCGCTGCAATGTGCAAGCGATGAAGGCGCGGATGTTAGAGGATATTTCCTATGGACTTTCTTGGATAATTTTGAATGGGATAAGGGCTATACGGAGCGCTTCGGTATTGTGTATGTGGATTTTTCCACTCAGAAACGTATCGCAAAGGACTCCGCTTACTGGTATCAACAAATTATGAAGGAGAATGGTGGAATGCTGTCAATCAATCAATCTGAAAAGCCGATTTTGTTTTTGAATCCGGTGTTTAAACAAATGATCTGGGGAGGAGACAGACTCGGAAAAGACTGGGGATATGAGATTCCCGGGGACGATACGGGCGAATGCTGGGCTGTCAGCGCTCATCCAAACGGTGACTGTACGATTAAGGAAGGAACTTATGCGGGTAAAACACTCTCCGAGTTGTGGGAGACATATCCGAACCTGTTTGGTAATACCGGATTGGACAGATTCCCGTTACTTATCAAGATTATTGACGCGAAAACAGACTTGAGCATTCAGGTACATCCCGATGATGCTTATGCCAAGGTAAACGAAAACGGTTCACTCGGCAAAACAGAATGCTGGTATGTACTTGACTGTGATGAAGATTCCAGTCTGGTAATTGGGCACAATGCTAAGGACAAAGAAGAACTGAGTGAAATGATCCATCATGGTAAATGGGATGAATTAATTAGAGAGATATCGGTGAAGAAGGGTGATTTTATTCAGATTAATCCCGGGACTGTTCATGCCATTAAAGGCGGGCTGATGATTCTGGAAACGCAGCAGAACAGCGATATTACTTATCGTGTTTATGATTATGGCAGACTGACAAACGGTAAGCCGAGAGAATTACATATTGATAAGAGTATTGATGTTATTACCGTTCCGGCAGTTCCGATAGAAGAGAGCGTCGTAAAAGTGGGTAATCTGCCGGCAAATCAGATGAACCAATTGATTGTATGCGACTATTATAAAGTCTGGAAATTAGATGTCACACAGCCTGTCACGATTGAGCAGAACAATCCGTTCCTGATTATGAGCGTCATTGAAGGGGAAGGACTGATCAATGGACAGATGATTCATAAAGGAGATCATTTTATCGTGCCGAACGGTTACGGAGAAATCAGATTGCAAGGAAATATGCAGCTAATTGCATCGACAATATAGCATCTATAGTATCATAAAAGGGTGTTGCAAAATCGCTTATTTGGATAAACTTGCAGCACCCTTTTAATGTAATAAAAATTAATTGCGAAGCTGGATAATACGTGCCATTGTCTCCAATAATATGGGAACGTCAATCGGTTTCGTCAAATGGGCATCCATTCCGCATTTGAGAGACATGCGTTTGTCATGTTCAAAAGCATTGGCGGAAAGCGCAATAATCGGAATGCGTGATTGAACAGGATTCTTCAATTCACGGATTGCCTTGGCGGCATGGCGGCCGTCCATAACCGGCATTTGTATATCCATGATAACAAGGGCGTATTCTTCCGGTTCGGCATTTTTGATTATATTAACGGCATGTACGCCATTGGTAGCTGTTTGTACTGTGAAACCAAGACCCTGAAGAATCTCTGTTTCAATTTCAAGATTAATTTCATTGTCGTCTACCACAAGTATTTTGTGCTGCATGATCTGATTAAGAATAAGGTCGGTATCAATCACAGTCTGAAGCGGATTTGGTTGTGTACGAAGACGGAGAGTGACTGTAAAAGTACTTCCCACGCCAACCGTGCTTTTCGCAGTGATCGTTCCGCCCATCATCTCCACAATGTTTTTGGCGATGGTGAGCCCGAGTCCTGTACCGTGGATGCCGCTGAAAGTGGTGTTCTGTTCTCTTTCAAAAGGTTCAAAGATATGCTCCAAAAACTCTTTATGTATTCCGATACCGGTGTCTTTTACCGTAAAGCGATAGATGGAGCAATCATTGGGCAAACGTTCCACTTCTTCAGCATTTACATTGATACTGCCGCCGTTTTTAGTGTACTTGATAGCGTTATTGGTCAGATACAGGAGAAATTGTTTGATTTTATCCTGATCTCCGTAGATATCGCAATGCTCTATTGAGCTACAATTCACAGAGAGGCTTATCTTTTTGTTATCTGCCAGAATTTGTACATTCCTTTGTATATCTTGTATGAGATCGCACAAATTACACTCAGTCTCTTTAATGTAGATATCTTTCGATTCCATTAATGAGATTTCTAATACCTGTTCAATCAAATCTAAAAGCTGCTTGGCAGACGTATCAATTTTGTTGAGATAGCTTAGTGCGGTTTCCGGAGTTTCGATATGCTGTTTTGCGAGCATAGTATAACCGAAAATAGCATTTAACGGCGTTCGCATGTCATGAGACATATTGGAAAGAAAAGTATTCTTTGCGTTGTTTGCAAGCTTTGCATTATTTAGAGCTTCCTCCAGTGTTTTTTGCTGTTCTCTTGCCAGAAGAACTTCTTCGTCAACATTGCGGTAGCCCATAACGATCTGAGAAATATGTTTATCACTGCTCACATTGACAATACGCAGCTGTAAATACTGAATTGTCTCATTATTTTGAATACGATAGTTTACATAATATGTCTTGCTGTTAGACAATTTCTCACGGATATATTCAGGGGAAGTAACCCGTGCAACTAATACGCGGTCATCGGGATGAACCCATGTATTGACATAGTCCTTTGCATAGCGGGAAAACATATGTGCTTTAAATTCATTGCTAAACTGATCTTCATTGCGCACACTTAACCGATAGGGCAAAACTTTATCTGTGTCCAAATCTACATAAAGAATAGACGCGTAGTTGACGCTGAGCCCTTCTATGACTTCGAGGCGGCGAAGCTGTTCCTGATTAATGATTTTCCGCTCTTTGTCGTATTCTTCAATCAAACTCTGCAATTTCTGAGCTTCTTTCTTCCCTTCATTAATCAGAGCTTCTTTTTCTGACAGGTGATGATTTCTTTTTTCTGTAGCGTCGCTGATAAATACATAGAAAATATCGCCTACGGTCTGACTGTGAATAAAATGTCCATAATCTTCAACCCAGCGAATTGCGCCGTCTTTACGGACGATTCGATATTCAACGTAATCTAAGTCATACTGGCTGTTGCTGATTTGTTCCGCAATGCTGTTTTCTACAAGACTCAAATCTTCCCGATATACCAGACCTTTGAATGAATTGCCGGTTATATAGCGAAATTCAGCAAGCGTATTACATTGGAAAATACGAAGAAGAGCTTTATTAGCATAAATAATCTCTTCATTGCCGTCTGCATGATAGATTAGAAAACCACCGGGCATTTCATCCATAAACCGTATCATTTCAAGTATAGAATCTATATTTGCCTGTTCCAGCGAAAGAGCCGCCTCTTTGGCATCGCCGTTTTCCGATAGAAAATCAATATTGATATTTTTGTCCTTTGCGGTATTCAGTATCATTAACATATGTTCAATCAGGTTATGCTCCATCTTGTTATTATCCATAGACCTAAGTCCCTTCCCTAAATGTTTGTTGTCAAGATTTTATCATAATAGCGCCAAGTTGTCATTATTTTATATTACTTTATCATAAAAGAAGAGAATACGGTATTTTTCAGCTTTTTCAAAGAAGTGAAAAGCGCTGCCAGGTTGACTTTTACACTGCAGATTGATATCATATAGCTATATAGTTACGCACATAAAATTTCTTTTTATTTATATTAGGATGGGTATTATGGGTAAAAGCATCAGCCTAGATATTGCAGCTCTTGTCATATTGACTATACTTTTAATTTCATGCATTTTTCGAAAAATGACAAGCGGAATATCTAATCGAATATTTCTTATTATTATATTGATAACAATTACTGCGACCGTGTTTGATATCACTGCAGTTACATTGGACAATACGCAGAGTACTCAGACATCAGTGCTTTATACGGCACATGCCGGGTATCTGATCACACATTATCTTACGGCGCCGCTTCATCTTCTTTTTGTTATCAGTCTGACGGATACGTGGCATAAGTTAAAGAAAAACTTTGCTTTTCAAGTGGTACTTGTTCTTCCGCTTGCGGCGGTTCTGATTGCTTTTGTGGCGAATGCCGGCAATCACCTGGTTTTCTCAGTTGAAAACGGTTATACGAGAGGTCCGCTGTTTAGTCTGATGTACATAACTACGATTATGTATGTAGTTTTTGACATTGCCTATATTATTCGATACCGTAAACTGTTTGATTTTGGTAAGATTATAGCAATCAGTGCGGTTATTCCGATTAGTGTGGCGGCTATGATGATTCAAATGCTTTACCCAATGCATTTGGTGGAGATGTTTTGTTGTGCCGTCAGCCTTCTTATTGTGAGCATTGGAATTCAGAGACCGGAAGACTATATTGATTCTTTTACACAACTGATTAAACACAGTGCGTATGCGCATGATATGAAACATGCTTTTGCCAATGATAAACATGTATACATCATTATGCTTAATATCAGTAATTTTCGGACGGTTCAATCGCTGATTGGTTTTGATGCGGCGACGCAGGTTCTTAAGAAGGTCGCCGATAAGATTCGTGAGATTAACAGAAGGACGCATGGTTACGCCGACTTGTATTATCTTGACAACGGTCGTTTCAGGATGGTTTTCTATGGTAAAAATCAGGAAAAGACTGAAGAGATGGCGGAAGTACTGAATCAAGAATTAAAGAAAAAAACCAATTATAACGGACTTGATATCAGTCTGGCTCCATTTATTGTATTGGCACACTGTCCGGAAGAAATCACGGATTTTAAAATGCTGATGTCCTTCGGTGCGGATTTCCATATCAGGAATCATTATACCGGACAAGTCATGCATGCAAGTGAACTTTATGATCGCAATCAGCTTACGATACAGAACAATATAGATTCCATCATTGACAGGGCTCTTGAGAATGGTAGCTTTCAGGTGTATTATCAGCCTATTTACTCAGTAAAAGAAGGTAAATTTGTCTCGGCGGAAGCTTTGATCAGATTAAAAGACCCACAGCACGGATTTATATCTCCGGAAACTTTGATTGTCGCTGCAGAGAAGAGCGGCGCCATTCATAAGATAGGAGAAGTCGTTTTCGAGAAGGTATGTCAGTTTATAGCCAGTAAGGAGTTTGAGCAGTTAGGATTGGATTATATTGAGATTAATCTGTCTGTGTCACAGATTATGAACGGCGATCTGCCGGAGACTTTGCTGTCGATCATGAATGAATATAAAATATCTCCGGATAAGATTAACCTTGAGATTACGGAGACAGCGGCGGCCTATGCGCAGAGAGTTATGACGGAGAATCTGGAGAAACTTACGCTGGCTGGGATCAGCTTCTCTCTGGATGATTATGGCACAGGGTATTCCAATATGCAGCGTGTTATTCAACTGCCGCTTAAGATTATTAAGCTGGATAAGTCATTTGTGGATGAGAACAATAATCCTAAGATGTGGATCGTTCTCAAAAATACTGTCAAGATGTTAAAAGATATGAATATGGAGATCGTTGTGGAGGGCGTCGAGACACAGGAAATGCTGGATGCGTTTTCTAAGTTGAAATGTGATTTTATTCAAGGATATTACTTCTCGAAACCGATTCCGAGAAACGATTTTGTTGAGTTTATTAATAGCGCAAATGAGGCATCATAATATTAGCTATTCCGGCTGTGAGGTCATAGCCACATTTAATGTATACAAAGCGCTTGGCGGCTGGGGCTCGCCGGAACAGATGGCGAGACTTATTTCTGCTTATGAGTCGCACGGTGCTGCGCTATTTGGTGAATTCGGAACGTCCCCACGGGCAATTGAGAGATATTTTCGTCAGAATGGTTTTACGGTGACTGCAGCTTACGGAGAGAAATTTAATGAAGTAGACAGAATCGGCGGTACATATCAAGTTATGATCGCCACGGTATATAATGATAAGAATGATATTACAAAACAGGTACATACGGTATGCATCACCGGGAATCGAGAAAGCGGCTATGTATTGCATAATGCATATCTGATGGATGAAAATGGAACTTATGTCGAAAGCGTTCCTTATAAGACAGTTGGTGACGCAGTCGATCATATATCAAGGTATTGTCCCAAATTAATCTATTTAATCGGGATTGGGCGTGCAAAGGAACTTTAGATGCATTAAGTAAAGTAAACATTGGAAGACATAAAATATGCGGTTTGTATAGGCAGGATCCTAGTTAAGGAGTCCTGCCTTATTATGGGAAGGATGATTGTCCGGAGAATTGATTCCTGCTATAATAAACAAGAACATGAGCATATAATCAATCTGTAAAGCTGAGAAAAACCAGCATGGCAAAGGATAAGATTAGTTATGGATAAGATAATCAAAGCAATAGAATTGCTGCTATTGGAAGCAGCTATGTTGTTATCTTCTGTTGATATTACAGAAGGTGAACAGCCGGGAAACTGGAGTGAAGCCTATCACATTTTTCTTGATGATTGGAAAAGCATAGAAAAATATGGGGACTTCAGCTATCTGGAATTCTATTTTGGGGAAGAAGGGTATTATTTCGACAAATATTTTCTGTGTGACGTTGACGGAAACGGTACACCGGAATTATTTCTTTATTCGACTTATATGGGACTGACGGCAGTGTTCACTTATACAGATCAGCCGGTCTTTCTGTTGTATAACAGGATTTACGGAATTAATTACGAGACGGACGAGGTGGTAATAAACGGACATTGGCATGGTGCAGGCGGTTCCGGAGAAAATGAATGGACGGCTTACCGCATTTCAGGAGGTATATCGGAATATTCCATATATATTGATTTTTTTGATTTGCCGGAAGAAGACGGTGGAAAACATTATGATATTTATGATGAAGAGACAGACGAATATACAAACTCGCAGGACGGCACGGAATATGACGCGATTTATGCCGCGCATGTGGAGCCGTGTGTTTTTATAGATCATTATCATTTATATGATATGTCAGATGAAAGCGGATTTGATAATATACAGTAAATTTATTGATTTGGCAGGAAATCCATTATGAGGTTATGCGGGGGCTGATTCATCCGGAGGATTTGTGGGAATATGAAGAAGGAATTCCACCGAGAACGCAGGGCAAGGAGCTGGATAGAGAATTATATGTGCGAATGCGGGAAGCTTTCGGTGAATATCATATGTCCAGTATTCATATGGATATTGGAGTTAACCGAATGGTGTAAAGATATGCCATTGGAAGTAATCAGAAGAGAAGTGGAATTTTTTCAGGGACATGGCATCCGTATGGCAATGGACGATTATGGAGCAGGAAGCGCTTCTTCCGGGATTGTACTTCACGCACCAATTGATGAGATTAAACTGGATATGAGTTTTATTCGAGGAATCACCGAAGATGTCAAGAAGCAGGCTATGGTCAGATCGATTGTGGAATTCGCCAACAGATGCGGTATGAGCACATGCTTAGAAGGTGTGGAAACGGAAGAACTACAGGATTATCTTCGCCTTTATCAGGCTACATGGTTTCAGGGATATTTTTATTCGAAACCGATAGAAATCGGAAAACTGAAAGAAATGGTGCAGAATGAATGAAAGTCCTAATCCCCCAGCTATGCTGGGGAGAATGGAGTAAGCAGGAGCGTGTAAGATAACAATAAAAAGCCTCCTATGTTAGAATGAGAAAGGTATCGCAAGCCAATCTCAAAACAAAGGAGGCGGTCCATATGGACAATCAAAGTTTATCACATGTACGCTGGAAATGCCAGTACCATATAGTATTCATCCCAAAGTATCGGAAGAAGGTATTGTATGGGAAATTGCGAAATGATGTAAGAGAAGTTATCTTAAAATTGTGCAAGTATAAGGATGTGCAGATAATAGATGGAGCAGTATGTGAGGATCATATACATCTAAGTGTAGCAATACCGCCAAAACTGAGCATATCGAGTTTCATGGGGTATTTGAAAGGGAAAAGCACGCTTATGATCTATGACAGGCACCCAGAGCTACAAAGTAAATGGGATAAGTCATTCTGGGCGAGAGGATATTATGTATCAACAATCGGTAATATAACCGAAGATGCAATAAAGAAATACATCCAAGAGCATTCAGAAGAGTCGAGGAAAGAAGAAAACAGAAGTACCTCTTTATAGAGGACCAGTAACAACGCTTGCGATACCCGCCTTTCAGGCGAGTACGCAAACAGCCCTTATTAGGGCTAATAATAAACCACCACTTGAAGTGGTGGTTGCTAACTAGGAATGATAGGCCTGTGGTATGAATTGTTGCCTAAGGAAAGTTTAAGGAACTGAAAAAAGATCCGTTATTCTTTCGTGGTATCTAACACTGCGTAGTGATGATCGAACAACAGACCGTTTGTGTCTATGATGGTCATGTTCCGCTGCAGGGCGAATAGTATCAGCGCATCGCGACCGTCCCTTGCGTACAACTCCCTATTGCCGGAAAGTTTTAACATTTTCTGTGCTTCTTCATCAGAAAGCCGCATGCCAAAAGCCAGAGCAATCAGTTTGTCGCGGGAAGGTATTTTCTGACCGGCAAAAATCCGGTAGACATAGGCTCTGCCCAGAAGAGACCCGCGTATCACGTCAGCCCTGCTGAGATTTTTCTGGGAAAGCAGCGCATACAGATGCTTGGACAGGCTTTCTTTTATGAAATGTGCGCTGTTGGCAGACAGAAAGTCTTCGATATCTGTTACCTCTTTGATCTCATTTTTTAATTCATCGGTTGATTTTTCGTCCATTTTTCACCTCATTTTAATTGCTTTCCCGTGTGGGACTTTCTATCGATTCCGGGATTGCGGCAGGCTGCTTTCCAACGCGGCAGATCTTCTTGCTTATTATACCTATTTCCCCCAAAAGTAACAACTTTTTTTGGAAAAGATTCGAAGAAAAATACCAAACGAGAATTTTCAAGTTAAATGCAACACCCTGTTGCACTTACTCTGAAAAGCTAGTCTGTTGCACTAACCTTGACAGATATTCCACCCTTCTATATCCCTCTCACATATCTGCTATTGCTTTTTCTCCTGTTGTCCCATGCAATAAGAGTTGTTACTTTTATTTCTTTTTTTGAAAGGAACTCTTATCATGCAGAAGAAAAAATCTACCCATCTGTCTGCGGACGACCGTATCCGCATTGAATCCCTGCTCTGTGAAGGTTACTCCATGCGGTATATCGCTGACAGGATCGACAAGGCACCTTCCACGATATTAAGGGAGGTCTCCAAACATACCCTTGTACATACTCCTAAGTGCTGTGACTGCCTAAACGCACCTGACTGCACCCTTAAACATGTTTGCGGCTCCACTGGATGCCGCAATAAGTGTAAGACATGCCATAAGGCAGAATCTTACTGCTCCGATTACGTAAAAGTGCAGTGTGACTCTCTTCTGAACTCTCCGGTTCACCTGTGTAATTCCTGTCACAAACAGAGATACTGTCACTTTGAAAAGCGGCTTTATGATGGCAGATCCGCTGACAGCGAATACCGCAGTACTCTGGTCAATTCCCGGGATGGCTTCGACCTTACTGCCGGCCAGTTCCAAACGATAAACGATATCGTCACTCCGCTTGTTAAAAAAGGGCAGTCCATCTACCACATCGTAAATACCAGCCGGGTCTCGCTCCCCGTCAGCGAATCCACCATCCGGCGCCTCTTAAACGGCAGTGAGCTCGATGTATGCCGTCTTGACCTTCCCGAGGCTGTAAAACGAAGACCCAGAAAAAAATCCCCTGCACAATCCACTGCGCCTGTGGCAAAAGAAGGGCACCTTTACAAAGATTATCTCGCTTATATACAGTATGATGACATCCCCACCGTACAGATGGACTGCGTGGAAGGCATACAGGATGACCGTGCTGTTATCCTGACCCTTCATTTCGTCATGTTCCACATGCAGCTCTTATTTATCCTTGATGAACACACTTCCGCTGCCGTGGTCAGCATGCTCGATATCATCGAACAGTCCCTCGGCAGGGATCTGTTCGCTTCCTGTTTCCCTCTCATCCTTACCGACAATGGCCATGAGTTTTCGGACATCGAAGGGATGGAACGTTCCATTTACGGCGGACAGTGTGTCTTTTTCTGTGAACCTAACCGTTCCGACCAGAAGGCCGCGTGTGAAAACAACCACAGGCTCCTCCGGGATATCGTTCCAAAAGGAACATCCATTGAACCTTTTAACCAGACAGATATGACGCTGGCGGCCAACCACCTGAACAGCTATGTCAGGAAGTCCCTGTTTGGCAGGTGCCCTTATGATCTTGCCATGGCAGCGCTGCCGGAAGACTTCTTCATGCTCCTTGGATTAGAACACATCCCTGCCGATGATGTTATCATGAAGCCCGGCTTGTTAAAAAGACGGAATCCGTCAGAGTAAACGCAACGGACAGAAGTGTTGCTTTTCGGTATTTCTGGAAGTGTTGCAGTTACCTTGAAAATCCTGCGAAAATACCAAATGTCTACCCGTGGTAGACCAAAATTGACACAAAATTGCCTATAATGGCAAATAGGTTCTGGGTCAATAACTATGACGGTTGGTACAGTCTGCGTGTCAGGGGGAGTTATGAGGAGTTGTATGAATTACGGTGGAAGAAGACAGATAGGGCAGAGCGGTATGAAAAAAGTTTACTATGAATGGTTGCGGTGCATCGCTTGTTTCCTGGTTATTTTTAATCATTTGAAAGGTTACCGCCTGTTTATGGACGCATCCGGTATCAAACAGATTTGTTACATAATCTTGTCGGTGCTGACTAAGATTAACGTCCCCGTTTTTTTTATGGTTTCCGGGGCTTTGCTGTTGGAGAAGCAGGAAGACTTCCGCATTGTCTTTAAGAAGCGAATCAGCAGGATAGGCCTTGTCATCCTGCTTTTTGAGGCAGGAATTTATACGGAGTGTATGCTGTATGCACGTGCACAGGGAACCCCCTTTGTGTTTACGATGAAACGCTTTTTCTATGGAATGCTTGCCGGGAATCTGGAAGAGACAGGGGCGTACTGGTATCTTTATGCGTATCTGGGCTTTCTTTTTATGCTTCCTTTTTTGCGAAAAATTGCGAGACAGATGAGCAGACAGGATTTTTATATATTGTTTGCGCTGCATTTTGTGCTCATGTCTCTGCTGCCCATACTGAATCTTTATTTACGGATAACGGGAGGGGAAGAAATTGCGCTTGCGAAATGGTTTTCTGTTTCGCTTGCTTCTTATTCGCCCTTTTTTTATCCTCTGGCAGGATATTACCTTGACCACAGGGTCGATATACGGTTACTTTCCAGAAAGAGATGGACGGCTCTGATAGCCGCCGTTTTTATGGGCCTTCTCCTATCTTGTCTGTGCATTCTGGGTGAGGAGGCGGCAGGGGAGAATTATCTTACATTGTTTGACTATCTGTTTGCGGCAGCGGCTTTTTTATTCATTAAATATACAGTTACGGTCAGATTTCCGGCATTGTCGGCCGGGAAGTGTGCGATGTGAGTTTGCTTTGCGGGGTCGCTTACATTTGGCATTTATCTGCTCGATCATTATTTTAAACTGGTCTTGTATCAGCCGTATGAGACATTCATGAACAATCGGATGCCGTCATTGTTTATTTCTTTTGGATGGTGCGTGGTCAGTATGGTATTAGGAGGGATGGTAACTTGGATTTTGAAAAGAGTTCCGGGGCTGAAGAAACTATTGTAAATGACGCAGTAAAACCAGTCATCGGGAAAAGTTTTGAGCAGCCGTTCCTGCATCAGCAGTTTCCTGCCTCCAAAAG
Source organism: Lachnospiraceae bacterium (assembly GCA_009774585.1). GTDB lineage: Bacteria > Bacillota > Clostridia > Lachnospirales > Lachnospiraceae > UBA3282. Next base: position 2,858 of record VSOA01000025.1, on the reverse strand, counting down.
TCCGGTCACAACAAATAACCGTTTGAATACTTCAAAATAGCCGACCGTGGGATATGAGATTTTAAATAATGGGGAAACTCAAAGGAAAAGTGTCTTGTAGAGTTCAAAACTGATTGCTATAATGATAATAGGCACTGTCGCGTTAAAGGGATATGAAGGTATGGAATATGAAGTCGTAAAATTACTGAAGCAGAGTGAAAAAAGTACCGTGCATCTTGTGCGGAAACAGAATGAAGGACAGCTTTTTATCCGAAAAGAATTAAAAGGGAAACATCCGGTCTACGCTGCATTGCAGACCAATACGCACCCTTATCTGCCAAGACTGTATGAGGTTATCCTTTCTGACGGTTCCATGACGGTCATAGAAGAATATATAGAGGGATCGGCAGTTGGCGGTTTTGAGTTATCCAACAGACAGTTTTTAAATATTGTTAAGGACCTCTGCTGTGTATTGGATTTCCTGCATGAAAAGGGAATTATCCACCGAGATGTCAAACCTTCGAATATCCTCTTTGCAAAAGATGGTCACATCCGTTTGATTGATTTTGACGCGGCGCGTATGCCTAAGGAGGATTTGGATCAGGATACCATACAGCTTGGCACCCGCGGATATGCGCCGCCGGAACAGTATGGATTTTCCCAGACCGATGAGCGGGCGGATATTTACGCCATGGGTATTACGATGGAAAAGCTACTGGGACAGAATGCAAGAAAACTGCGCTATAAAAAAATCATTTCTAAGTGCACCAACTTAGACCCGAACAAACGTTACCGGTCTGTTAAACAGGTGGAAAACGCTTTTTCCCATAAACGTTATGCTGCTTTGGGAGCGGTTTTTGCGGCGCTTGTGGTCGGCGCCGTCCTATTGTGGAATGTTGTGCCAAAGCAGAGCATACGGCAGGGAGCTGCACAGGTACAAACCTCAAACCTGACGGTATTGCCTGCACCTAACGATCCTCACTGGGATGAGGAGACAGGCATTGCTCTGTGGGGAAATGTACCGGAATCGGGCGAAGGCAGTGAAGTGCATTATAAATGGCGGCTGTATCGGTGCGATACGCCAGAACCGCCGGATTTTAACCGGACCGAATGGGGCGAAGAAGGAGACATGCGAGGCAGTATAGGCAACGAACCGTTTTTTGATTTGAACCTGTCATGTGAATTTTGGGACAATGGCTATTATTATTTTGCAGTGTGTGCCGTCGGGGATGGAATCACCTACGCTGACAGCCCGTATGTCTTGTCGGACGCGTTCGAGTATAAGGGAGAAGACGCACCCAGACTGCCAGCCCCCAAAGACCTTACATGGATCATGCGGGAAGATGTCGAGACGGATTCCAGACTGTATTTTGCATCTTTCAGCAATTGGGATGACTATGATGAAAAAGATTTTTTTGAAGTTTTTGTCTACGATGAAAACGGCGAATATATTATGAGCAATATCGTTTCCAAGGAAAATATGTTAGAGAAAGACTGGCCGGGAATCCGTATCAGGGGAGAGTTTGTGAATGAGCCGGGCAAGTCATACCGATTTGCCATTCAGATTACGAGTTCTCATCCGAACGAATTCAGAGCCAGTCCCGAAGTCTACCCTTGGCCTGTGGAGGAAACGTATTTAAGTCCATGGCTTCGAAACTGACTATTCCGTCTCGAAGCAAAGAAGTTCTGTCTGCTATAAGCCTTTTGTCTGTCTCGGGATTATAAATCCCACAAAGCGGAAGGATAGAGGAGTGTCACATAGGGAATGCTTCTTGGTCAGGATGAGAGAATTTCTTGAATCTGCGGCAAAATTTTAGGCAAAAGACAAGCCACAGAGACCTGCTCTGCAGGTGACTGTGGCTTGTTTGCCGATATTATTTACAACAGTCAAAACCCGGATTGAACGCATAGAAATTCTTCTCGTTCAGACGGTCTTGGACGATTCTCAGAGCTTCACCGAAACGGGAGGATTGGAGTAAATTTATCTGTTGATTTTCTGCATCTTTTTGATAATAGATTGCCAATACATGCGGTCTTTCAAGACCCGGATTACCGTAATGTTGGAATCCTCCACAACAAAGAAAATTAAATATGTACTGTAAGGCTTGAAATAGACGCTTAATCCTTCAATTACATATCCCGTAGCTTCATAGCCTTTGGGGAAGGAATCCAATTCTTTGATTGCCTTCTTTATCTTCTTTGAAAAGTTTTCCGCATATTCCCGATATTTGAAGGTGTCAAGAATATACTTTTTTGTTGATTTAATATCCAAGAGGGCATCTTTGGAAATCACAATTTTGTATTTTTTAGGTTTATCCGGCATTATATTTTGTCAATTTCCTCCCATGCTTCATCAATCGTATAAACATCGCCTTTTTTCAGACTTTCTATTCCTTTGGAGAGTTCGTCATATAATGCGCCTATGGCTGCTTTTTCGGAATATTCAGTTTTTAGGATTTCCTGATTTCTGATTGCCTGTGCTACAAGTGCCATAGTATCACTTCCCTTCACTGTTTTCTTTATTATACGGTATTTAGTATTGGCGTATCAACAGATTTTTATTAAATTTTCCTCAAAACTGTGTGGCATAGACTTTCATGGTTAAATGTTCCAAGTGATTTCAATGTTTCCTTCTGCAATCCGAATGACCTTGATAAGCGTATCAACTACCGCCTGTCTGTCCTCGAAAGAGAGCGTTTCCCATGTTTTCACATGATTAGTTATCTGCTTCAATCTTCCCTCTGTGTCTGTGACATTTGCCGTAACGATTTCTTCCTGCAAGGCTTTTCGCTCTGCATCCAGTTCTGATACTTTTTCGTCTATGTACTTCATCAGAACGCCGCTTGCCCCGGACACTTTGGAGAGAAGTTCTTCGATTT
>VSOA01000250.1 GCA_009774585.1 Lachnospiraceae bacterium | reverse complement strand
GTTATATATATTAGAGAAAGTTATATAAACTTATATAAAGAATGAAACGTTATATAAACAGCAGAAAGGGGACTGCTATGAATAATCCGTTTACGTTATCTTTTGGAAAAAAACCGATACAATATATTTCACGAATTTCACAGACCAATAAAATTATTGAAAATTTTAATGAGTCAGAGCCATCAAATCAGATATATTTGATTACGGGAGTGCGGGGGTCCGGAAAAACGGTTATGATGGCAACGATTGCAAATGAATTGAAAAGAGATGAAAATTGGGTGGTAATCGAACTAAATCCGACCAGAGATCTCTTGCAGAGCCTCACAGCTAAATTATACAGTCTTCCGGATATGCATGCTCATTGTGTTAAGGCAAGGATTGACTTTTCCGCATTGGGGATTGGCGTATCATTAGAAAATGCAACTCCCATAACCGATATTGAGAACGCAATTGAAATCATGCTGTCAGAACTACAAAAAAGAAAAAAGAGATTATTGGTTACGATAGATGAAATTACTAATTGCGAATTTGTCAGAGTGTTTTCTAGTTCTTTTCAGATATTTTTAAGGCAGGAGCATCCTATTTTTCTATTAATGACCGGATTATATGACAATATTTATAATCTTCAAAATGAAGAATCACTTACTTTTTTATATAGAGCGCCTAAAATGATACTGGAACCGTTGAATTATACTGCGGTCAGAAGGCAGTATATGGATATCTTTCATCTGGATGTTGAGGAGGCGGGTGAAATGGCAGGTTTGACCAAGGGATATCCGTTTGCCTTTCAAGTGTTAGGTTATCTTCGTTGGGATCATAAGGAAATAGAAACAATTGACGAGATACTTCCGGAGTACGACCAGTATCTTGAAGAGTATGTGTACAGCAAAATATGGTCGGAGTTTTCTGAACTTGACAGAAAGATAGTCATTGAAATGTCTGTGAGCGGAGAAACAAAAGTAAAAAATATCAGAGATAAGATAGAAATGAAATCAGAATTATTTTCGGTATACAGGGACCGGCTGAAGCGCAAAGGGGTTATAGATACAAGTAAGTATGGAGAAGTCTCATTTATCTTACCGAGGTTTGCAGAGTTTGTACAGACGAGGATCCTATAGCAAAGCCTGATTACATGCCGCCTGCAACTGTCAGTTGACAAATTTCCAAGCGCTCTATATAGTCATTTAGAAAGTTTTATTTTATGATTTAGGCAGATTGAAGACAGTTATTCAATCAGGATAGCTACCCGCAATGTCGATATATTCTTCTTGAGACATTGATACATGTAAAAAGGAATAAAACATAAGGAGACGATCATATGACACTTGGAGAAAAAATATATAGGCTCAGAACGGAACAAGGAATGTCGCAGGAAAACTTCGGAGATATGTTAGGTGTATCGAGGCAGTCCGTATCGAAATGGGAGACGGATCAGTCCGTTCCGGAACTGGATAAGGTTGTGGCAATCAGCGAGATGCTTGGCGTCAGCACTGACTATCTGCTCAAAGAATCGGTTGAGGGATATCAGGAACAGCGGATGGCACAAGGAAGGCAGCAAGGTTCTTTTCATTATGAATATAAGAGTAAGAAAACTTTCATGGGAATGCCGCTTGTACATGTCAATATCGGGCTGCGGCCTGTGCGGGCAAAAGGTGTGATCGCTATCGGCAATGCCGCACAAGGCATGATTGCCATTGGGATTGTTGGATTAGGAATCATTACCTTGGCACCGGTGGGTGTCGGACTTCTGTTTGCGCTTGGGGCATGTGTTGTGGGAGGCATTGCATTTGGCTCTCTCGCAGTCGGTGTGATTGCCGGCGGAGCAATCAGCGTGGGCATTTTCACTATGGGCGCGCTGGCGGTCGGACAGTTTAGCTTTGGTGCGCTTGCCGTCGGGCAGCAGGTTGCCATCGGCGACTCGGCGCATGGAAATATTGCGCTGGGATTTAGTGAAGCGGTAGGCAGTATTTATGAAGAAGTACAGGCGGCAGACGGCAGCTTTGACCATCAGGCAATGATTGCGGCAATTGACGCCAACGTGCCGGATTGTTTCCATATCTTTGCAAACTGGATGAAAGCAATTATCAGGGCTATGGCATAGTTGAAAAATGATGACCGGAATAGTAAAATGAAAAAAGCAAAACAGATATCAAGGAGCTGTAAACTATGCCTTTTTCATTTCGCATTTCGGTCGTTATTTTTGTGTTTATCCTATCAGGACTCGGTTTGTTCTGGCTGTGCGTCGGTATCGTCGGTAAGAAAGTAAGGATTCGTCCGTTCCTCATCTATGCGGTGTGCTCCTCTTTGGTTAATGTAATGGTGGTGCTTTTGTCAACATGGCTGATTGACGAGGATGTTCTGTTCGGACCATATTTCTCTTTGCTATTTGCAGTCGCAGGATATACGGTGGGGGCGGCGGCACTGGGAATCGTGATCCGGAAATGTTATGGCGTTCCCTTTCTACAGGGATTGACGGCAGCTATGCTCAGTCATTTCGTTATCAATACGGCAGATGACGTAGTCGCTACGGCGGCAGCAACTTACAGTCCCCTGTTTGGCGGAATGTATCTCTATACTTTTATAACGATTATCCTTCCTAAACTGTGGGGATTTTTTATTGCTTTTCTGGCGGCGTACATACTTCGTAAAAGTGGATTTTACCGTTATTTTGCGGCGCTGTTTTCCAGCAGATTCAAAACGGTGGTGATGGTGGCAGTCGGCTGGATCTTTATGCTTTTCTGGTCATTTATTGATTTCTTCTATCCCGGTGCTGAGCCGAACATGTTGTACGCTCTCTTTTTCTTTTCCCTGATTACGGTGGTTTTGTTATGGATTCAGTTTATGGCGATGTATACTGCAGGGCAGGAGAAAATCCATGTGCAGGAGGAAACGATCGCACAGCAGCAGTCGCATATGGAATTGCTGGAAGAATTGCAGCAGGAAATTCGGGCGTTCCGGCATGATGTGACCAACCTTTTCTCGGGACTGACTTTGCAGGCGCAGGAAGGCGACCTTGACGGAATACAGGAATTTATGAAGAAAACGAGCAGCTATTTCGATGAAAAGCTTGGAAATGAAATTAAACAGATGGACTGTCTGAATAATATCAAGCCGTACCCCATTCGCAGTCTTTTGACTACGAAATTGGCGGCAATGCGTCAGAAGCATATTCAAAGCGCGCTGGAAGTACTGAACCCGGTGCAGGAAAAGCAGGTGATGGAGACGGCGGATTTCCTGCGTGGGCTGGGGATTCTGATCGACAACGCAATAGAGGCAGTTCCGTTTAAAGACGGGCAGATACGACTTGTATTGCTGCAAGAAGAAAGGGAACTTTATGTGGCGGTAGTCAACAATTATGAGACGGAGCCGGATTTAAATGCAATTGCGGAAAGAGGTTATACTACCAAAGGAAGCGGCCGCGGAACCGGACTTAGCAGTTACCGTAAGATTATATCCCGTTATCCCGGCTGTGTTACGAGGACTTACTTGCGCGACGGATTTTTTGTACAGGAACTGCGTATGCCTATGCAGTCTGTGTAGCGGTATGTGCAGTCTGCAAAGAGAACAGATAGACAGTGTAAGACTAGTTTAGGATTCATATCAGAAAATGATAACGGATAGAGAGAGGAAAGCATGATTCCCGTATATATTTGCGATGACGAACAAGTCATCAGTACACATCTAAAGAAGATCATATCGGATCAGATCATGATTCTGGGCGCGGATATGGGACCGGTGCGGGTGGCGGATAACCCGGCAGGATTGCTGGATATGCAGCGGCAGGACACAGTTCCGGCAGTTTATTTCCTAGACATAGATTTTCCGGGGCAGATGAGTGGTCTGGCGCTTGCGCAGGAATTGCGGCGGTACGACCCCAGAGGCTTTATCGTGTTCATCACGGCGCATGGCGATTTGGCGTTTGAGACATTCCGCCTTCGCTTGGAGGCCTTGGATTATATTGTAAAAGGTGACTATAACGCAATGTCTGTGAGGGTACGGGAATGCTTCGAGAGCATTCAGGAAAGACTGCACGATGAACCTTCGGGACAAGGTAATTATTGTACGCTGAAATTGTTTGATACGGTGCGGCATATCCCGGTGCAGGATATTTTATACTTTGAAGCGTTGGGGTATAAGCATACGCTGAGACTTCATCTTGTCAATGAACTTCTGGAGTTTAACAACAGTCTTGATCATTTTGAGAAACAGCTTGGAGAAAATTTCTGGCGGTGTCACCGGGGGTTTCTCGTGAACCGTGCGCATGTCCGGACGGTGCATCTGAAGGAACAGATTGTGGAACTTGACACGGGAGAGGAATGCCCGCTGTCCCGCAAGGCGAAGACGGAATACAGAGCGGGTCTGTCATGACAATATCAATCATGTGATTGGCGTTGCCATTTTCAAAGAAATTTGCTTTTGGCGAAGCCAAATTAACATTTTGCGAAAGAAATATGCCGCTATGAAAGTGTGTTGCTATAATGAGTCCAACATCAAACGAAGAACAAAGGAGAGTGGATATTATGGCAAACACAAAAAGAATCAATCAGGTGTTAGAGGGTCTGGGCTATGAAGCGGAGGAAGGGAAGTCGATCGTGGTATCTTATGCGCCGGTTAATTTGAGCGACAGAATCGCAAAACTTCTGAGGAACAGTTACTTCGCGCTTTCCTTCTGCAAGGAATCTATCGTATTGCTTCCGTTTTCTGATATATGGGCGGATGTCAAGAAAGAAGTAGCGCTGGAGCTGCCCTATAATTCTATTCTTGGCGTGCAGGTAACAGAGGAAGGATTAAACTATCGTATTGATATCCGGTTTCAAGACGAAGTAATCTCACTGATGGCGCAGCAGGCGGAATTAAGCGCGCTTCGCAGTTCAGGCATAAACAGTTTGGAGGACTGGACGTTTATTAATAACTGGCATGCAAATAATCTGAAAGGGACGTTGGAGGCGTTGAAGGAACTTGGCAGGAACGAGCAGAGCCGGGAGAATATGGAATGAGTAGTTGTAGTGATGAATTTGAAGAGATGAAAGTACAATTGCGCGAAAAGGGCTATCAAGAAAAAGATATTACTGAGTTGCGCCTGCAAAACAGCATTAAGAAAGAAGCAATACCTAATAGGCGTTTTAACACCTTTTATCGTATTGGGGATAGGCAGCGTGTTGTTTATCCTTATCTATCCCGGGACCGTATCTATACTTACTATGCTGGTTAATTTTGTTGCAGCGGGAGCTGATTTGATGATTGCGGCTAATGTATTAAAGGAACGGGATAGCCTGATCGTAGACCACCCGACGAAAGCAGGCTACATTACATTCTACAAATAAAGAAGCATTTGTTCATCGGCTGGTCAGACTTGAAGCGTTTTGTCACGGTTTTCCTGTTACAAACCGATAAACTGAAATTTGGAGGAATCATCTATGGATAACGATAAAAGAAAATTAACAGAAAAAGAATTGAAACGTAAGGATTACTTTGAAAAATTAAGTTCTGAAATGCAACAAAAAGAATACAAAATAAAGAATGTGATTATTGATACGCAAAAAGCAAAGTATTTAAGTCTTTTAGTCATGTTTCCGTTTATGGCTTTAACATTTTGGCTCTACAATAATGTGAATGGTTTTAATTTAGATGGT
>VSOA01000249.1 GCA_009774585.1 Lachnospiraceae bacterium | reverse complement strand
GTATAAAATTAGATTAAAAGTGGTGGAAAGTGGTATGAAGTGGAAGAAAGTGGTGCGAAATTGCAGAATCCACGCATAGAAAACCGGTTTCCGTGGCAGACCACTTGGTTGTAAGCAGTGTATGGACGAGGGCGACAGATGCGTACAGACACTTGGGCGGGGTGATTGATGATGTTTATGGGAGAATACAATCACACAATCGACGCTAAGGGCAGGCTGATTATCCCCTCGAAATTCAGAGAATCGTTGGGTGATACCTTCGTAGTAACGAAAGGATTGGACGGCTGCCTATTTGTGTATGACAATGAAGAGTGGAACGCATTTGAAGAGAAGCTGAAATCATTGCCTATTACCAATAAGGAAGCAAGACAGTTTGTGAGATTTTTTCTGGCAGGTGCAGCGGAAGTAGAAGTGGATAAGCAGGGAAGAATTCTGGTTCCGAATATTTTGAGAGAATTTGCACAGATCAGCAAAGATGTTGTACTGATTGGCGTAGCCAGCAGGATAGAAATCTGGAGTAAAGAACGATTTGACGGCATGGCGGCCTATGAAGATATGGATGAAATAGCGGAGCATATGGCAGAACTCGGGCTTGGAATCTAGGCGGAACAATGCATGATGAGACTTCGTGACAGAGGTAAAGATGGAATTTAAACATACGTCGGTCTTATTAGAGGAAACCATAGATAATTTACGGATTAAGCCAGAGGGAATTTATGTGGACGGCACACTGGGTGGCGGAGGACATTCGTTCCAAATCGCTTCCGCATTAAGCGGGGCAGGCAGGCTTATAGGTATCGATCAGGATGAAGCGGCGATAGATGCGGCCGGTGCAAGGCTGAAACCTTATGAGGAACGGGTCACGCTTGTCAGGGATAATTACCGTAATGCAAGACAAGTTTTAAGACGGCTTGGAATAGACAAGGCAGACGGAATCGTGCTGGATTTGGGAGTGTCCTCTTTTCAGCTGGATAATGCGCAGAGAGGGTTCTCTTATAGATACGATACGGCTTTGGACATGCGGATGGATTTACGCCAGTCTTTAACTGCCGCGGATATTATAAACAAGTATACTGAGACAAAACTTTATCATGTCATCAGAGATTACGGAGAAGAACAATTTGCCAAGAATATAGCAAAGCATATCGTGAATGCAAGAAAGGACAAGCCGGTAGAGACGACGGGTGAGCTGAATGAGATTATCAAGGCGGCGATTCCCGCGAAGATGAGAGCGGCGGGAGGGCATCCTTCCAAGAGGACTTTTCAGGCAATCAGGATTGAGTGTAATCAGGAATTAGAAGTGTTGAAAGATTCGCTCGATGATTTTATCGAGATGTTAAATCCGGGCGGAAGAATCTGTATTATCACATTTCATTCGTTAGAAGACAGAATCGTAAAAGCAGCTTTTCGCAGGAATGAGAACCCGTGTACATGCCCGCCGGATTTTCCGGTTTGTGTGTGTGGACAGGCATCCAGAGGGAAAGTGATTACAAGGAAACCGATTTTGCCGTCTAAAGAAGAAATGGAAGTGAATAAAAGATCAAAAAGCGCGAAACTCAGAGTGTTTGAGCGGAGCGGGCAGTGATATGAAGGGAAACGTAATGTTATGGCAGCAACAGCAAGGACAGTAAATCGCAATCGGACAGTGGGCACTGGCAGCCGTACCCGCATGGCAAACGCGGGAAACGGCTATTATGTACAGGGTAACGCTGTCAGAAGATTGGATGTTACGCAGGAGATTGTTAGAGAGCCGCAGAAGAAAATAAGCAATACCGCACGTAAGAATAGGGAACGTGCGAAGCATATGAGTGCAGGTTATGTTGTTTTTTTATGTATGGCGCTTATGGCGACAGGTATTATTCTGGTGTACTATATCGGTCTGCAGTCTGATATTACCAACAGTGTGAAGAATATTTCCACATTAGAGAAGCAGTTAAATGATTTAAAACTTGCAAATGATGAGGAATATAGTAGAATAACAAGTGGAGTTGATTTGGAAGAGATTAAGAAAATCGCCATTCAGGAATTAGGTATGCAGTACGCGGAAGAAGGACAGATCATATCTTTTGCCAGTGAAAATCATGATTATGTGAAACAGATGGCAGATATTCCGCAGTGAGAGTAACCGATTGATTTAAGCAGGTGAGTAGTTGAGCAGTCAAGAGAAAGCGAATAATTCGATTAACAGATTTACAATTAAAATGCAGAAGAAGCTATTGGTATTGTTTTTTTTAATACTGATAGCTTTTGTGGGGTTAAGCGTACAAATGTTTCTGATTACAAGGGACAATGGCGAAGAGTACAAGAAGCAGGTACTCTCGCAGCAGGAATACGACTCCACGACAATACCTTTTAAGAGAGGCAATATAGTTGACTCTAACGGTACGATACTGGCAGTCAGCAACAAAGTCTACAATGTGATTCTGGATACAAAGATTCTGATGCGTGATGAGGAAAATCTGGAGCCTACATTGAATGCGCTCAGGCAGTGTTTCTCAATCAATACGGACGAGGTGAGAACTTATATCGCAGAGCATCCGAACTCCTCCTATTACGTGATGGCAAGACGCGTGGAATACGAGAAGATGAATGCCTTTCAGGAGATGGCAAAAGACCCTGAAAATGGTAAGAATATTAAAGGCGTCTGGTTTGAGGACGAGTATAAGAGGGAATACCCGAATGGTTCTCTTGCCTGTGACGTGATTGGATTTACGACCAATGACAATCAGGGTACTTATGGTTTAGAAGAATTCTATAATGATACGCTCTGCGGAACGAACGGCAGAGAGTACGGCTATTTAAATGATGACTCTAATCTGGAGAGAACGACTATTGCGGCAGTGGACGGCTGTAATATCCAGACCTCCATTGACGCGAATCTCCAGAGTATCGTAGAGAAGTACTTGAAGAAGTTTAACGAGGAGTATAAAGATAATTACAGACCCGGGAATGGCGCGGAAAATGTTGGCTGTATCATTATGGAGGTACATACGGGAAGAGTGTTGGCAATGGCAAACTACCCGACATACGATTTGAATGACGTAAGGAATACCGATAATTTAATCGGGATGCCTCTTGTGGATGAGAAAGGCAACAGAACGGGCGAATACGTGACGAGAGAAAGTATAGCTGCCATGAACGATGAAGAGATATACAGACAGCTTGATTCCTTGTGGAAGAATTTCTGTATTGTCAACGCATATGAGCCGGGGTCGGTATCAAAACCTTTTACGGTGGCGGCAGCGCTGGAGAGCGGAGCGATTACCGGCACGGAATCTTATAACTGCGAGGGCGGACTGCAGGTGGCGGATTGGCCCAAACCCATCAAGTGCCATAACAAGTATGGTGACGGGTATCTTTCTGTGCAGGAGGGCATCGAGAGGTCTTGCAACGTAGTGCTTATGAATGTGGCATTTAAGCTTGGAAAGAATGGGTTCGTAGATTACCAGCATTTGTTCGGGTTTGGATTGAAAACCAACATCGATCTGGCTGGGGAAGCCAGAACAGCGAGTATGGTATATAGTAAAGACAGAATGGGAACCGTGGAACTTGCCACGAATTCTTTCGGGCAGGGTTATAATTCTACGATGATTCAGACGATGGCGGCATTCTGTTCATTGATCAATGGCGGTTACTACTATGAGCCACATGTTGTGGATAAGATTATGACGGCAGACGGCGCAACATTGGAAAATATCGAGCCGAGAATTTTGAAACAGACAGTCTCACAGTCTACCAGTGATACCATCATAGAATTCTGCAATACGGTTGTGACCGGAGAGCATGGAACCGGTAAGACTGCCAGACCTGCGGGCTATATGATTGGCGGGAAGACCGGAACGGCGGAGACAATCCCGCGTAAAAACAATGAGTATGTCGTATCTTTCTTTGGGTATGCGCCCGCAGATGATCCGCAGATAGCGATTTATGTGGTGGTGGACAGACCGAATGTACAGTATCAGGATAATGCAAGATTTGCGACTGTAATCGTCAGAGAAATATTGACGGAGGCTCTTCCATACCTGAATATTTTTATGACGGAAGAACTGACCGATGAAGAGAGAGAGGAACTGGAAGCGTTAAAGATTCAGATTAAAATGCAGGATGAACTGCCGGAAGAAGAACTGGATGAAGACGGTAATCCCATCAATCCGGAGGACGGAGACGCCGAAGGCGAAGGACAGGGAGACGAGACGGAAGGCGAAGGCAGTGCAGAGGGTGAGACGCCGGAAGAAAAAGCGCAAAGAGAGATATGGAAGACGTTCCCGTTAGATCCGGAAACGGGTTATCTGAAAGACCCGGAGACAGGCGACTTGTTTGATCCGGATACCGGTGCGCAGGTAAACGGCGGCAGCGTACTCGGGGAGGAAGACTCGGAAGACGAAGGTGAGGCCGAAGAAGGGGACAATCCTGCACCGCCCGAAGATGAGACGGCAGAGTAGAATAGGATAAGAATCTTTTCATAGCACAAATAAATTTATATGACGAATAACCTCATGGAAACGGTAATAAATTATATTAATACCTTTTTGTGAGGTTTTTCTATATGACACAGGAGACACCCCGTTTGCACAAGACATATCACAGAAGTAAGACAGTGGCGGTGATGTTCCTCTGCCTGTTCGTGTTTGCGATACTGATGGGCAGACTTGTGTATTTGATGGTCTTTCAGTCGGAATACTATACGATGAGGGCAAAAGAACTGCACGAAAGGGAACGGAGCATCAAGGCGGCAAGAGGACGGATTATTGATGCGAACGGAAAAGTACTGGCGGACAATAAGACTGTGTGTACTATCTCCGTGATTCACAGCCAGATTACAGATAAGGAAGAAGTGATAGCCGTTCTGTGCAAGGAACTCGGTCTTTCGGAAGAATATGTCCGTAAGCGGGTGGAAAAGTATTCGTCTATTGAGAAGATTAAAAGTAACGTGGACAAAAGCATAGGTGACGCCATCAGATCATATGATCTGGACGGTGTGAAAGTGGATGAAGATTATAAGCGGTATTACCCTTATGATTCGCTTGGCTCTAAGGTGCTTGGATTTACCGGAGGCGATAATCAGGGAATTATAGGCTTGGAAGTTATCTATGAAGAATATTTACAGGGTGAGGCGGGAACCATCTTAACAGTGACTGACGCCAAAGGAGTAGAGGTGGCGGAAGAAGGGGAAGAGCGGGTTGAACCTGTCGAAGGTCAGGATCTTTATGTCAGTCTTGATATGAATATCCAGAGTTATGCGACGCAGCTTGCCATGCAGACGATGGAGACGAAGGAGGCGGACAGCGTATCCATCCTCGTGATGAATCCGCAGAACGGGGAGATACTGGCGATGGTCAACGTGCCGGAGTTTAACTTGAACGACCCTTATACGCTCCCGGATACGTTAGACACCAGTTCGCTCAGCGAAGAGAAGAAGCAGGAATTGTTAAACGGTATGTGGCGTAACAGTTGCATTAATGATACTTATGAGCCGGGGTCCACTTTTAAGATTGTCACGGCTGCGGCCGGATTGGAATCAGGAGCGGTGAAACCTTCAGATACTTTTAATTGTCCGGGATTTATTATGGTTGAGGACCGCAGAATCAGATGTCACAAGGTGGGAGGACACGGAGCGGAAGACTTCGTACAAGGAACCATGAACTCATGCAATCCGGTTTTTATTACGGTCGGACTGCGTATCGGGG
>VSOA01000248.1 GCA_009774585.1 Lachnospiraceae bacterium | reverse complement strand
ATAAATCGGAGATGCCTAGTAACTGGTGTACTTCCTGCAAGGTTGGTCGTGCCAATGAGGAAGTGGTCAATGGTGTTTGTGAGCGTTGTGGTTCTGAGGTTGTGCGCAAGGTTAAGAGCCAGTGGATGCTTAAGATTACGGAGTATGCGGATAAGCTGATTGAAGGGCTTGACACGGTTGACTATGTGGAGCGGGTAAAGGTTTCGCAGAAAAACTGGATTGGTAAATCCACCGGTGCGGAAGTCGATTTCATTATCAAAGGTAAAGAAGATAAAATGCGTATCTACACGACCAGATGTGATACGTTATTTGGTGTGACATATATGGTTATGTCTCCGGAACATCCACTTCTTGACAAGTATAAAGATGATATTCGCAACTGGGATGAGATAGAGGCTTATCGTGAGCAGGCAGCGAGAAAGTCTGATTTCGAGCGTGCAGAATTGGCAAAAGAGAAGACAGGTGTCAAGATTGACGGTCTGACAGCGGTTAATCCGGTGAGCGAGGTGGAAATCCCGATTTTTGTTTCTGATTATGTACTTATGAGTTATGGTACGGGCGCGATTATGGCGGTGCCGGCGCATGATGAGAGAGACTGGGAATTTGCGAAGAAATTTAACCTGCCTATTGTTGAAGTAGTAGCCGGCGGTAAGGACGTGCAGGAAGAAGTCTATACGGACGTGGCGACAGGTACGATTGTTAATTCGGGATTTATCAGCGGTCTTAGCGTGGAAGAAGCCAAGGCAAAGATGATTGTATTTTTGGAAGAGAAGGGGATTGGCTGTGCCAAAATAAATTTCAAACTTAGAGACTGGGTTTTCTCAAGACAGCGCTACTGGGGAGAACCGATTCCGATTGTGCATTGTGAGAAATGCGGTTATGTACCGATTGATGAGAGTGAACTTCCGTTGGAACTTCCGGATGTGGACAGCTATATGCCTACCGATACAGGTGAATCTCCTTTGGCGCTTATGACTGATTGGGTTAATACCACATGTCCTTGCTGTGGCAGTCCGGCAAAGAGAGAGACGGATACGATGCCTCAGTGGGCTGGCTCTTCATGGTATTTCTTAAGATATACAGACCCGGACAATACGGAAGCGCTTGCAAGTAAAGAAGCGCTTGAATACTGGATGCCGGTAGATTGGTATAACGGTGGTATGGAACACACGACACTGCACTTATTGTATTCCAGATTCTGGCATAAGTTTTTGTATGACCAGAAGACAGTTCCGTGTCCGGAGCCTTATGCCAAGAGAACTTCCCATGGGATGATTCTCGGACTGAATCCGCATAATTTTGCAAATCTGCCTATGAAAGAGCAGGAAGCGCTGCTTGCCAAATATGGAAATGAGAAGGCGGCAAGAGCAGCGCTCAAAGAAAAGTACGGAGAGATGGCGGAACATCCGGTAGTCAAGATGTCTAAATCGCTTGGGAATGTAGTAAATCCTGATGATATAGTGACGGAATACGGTGCAGACACATTAAGAACATACGAAATGTTTATCGGCGCTTTTGAACTCAGCGCAGGATGGAGCGAGGATGGTGTTAAGGGGTGCCGCCGCTTCTTAGAGAGAGTTTGGAAATTACAGGATATTATGTCGGATGATATGGCATACTCTAAAGATTTAGAGACAAAAATGCACCAGACGATTAAGAAAGTCAGCAATGATTTTGAGAATTTAAAGTATAATACGGCGATTGCTGCAATGATGGCACTCATTAATGAGTTTTATAAGAAAAATTCCGTGACCAAGGGTGAATTTAAGACTTTACTTACCATGCTGAATCCGGTAGCGCCTCATATCACGGAAGAATTGTGGCAGAAGACGGGATTTGACGGCAGATTGTATCAGGCGAAGTGGCCGGAATATGAGGAGGCTAAAACCGTAGAATCTACAGTAGAGATTGCTGTTCAGATTAACGGTAAGACGAGGGCTACGCTTGCTATCGGCAAGGATGATCCGAAAGAGGAAGTGATTACTAAGGCAAAAGAAGTGATTGCAGACAAACTGACTGGGACGATTGTAAAAGAGATTTATGTTCCGGGCAGAATTGTAAATATTGTACAGAAATAAGGGATTGTATGATTTTTAGGAATCTGGTTTTTCAGATGCTGATAGCCGCATATGGAGTCGTTATACAGGATCCGATATATGATTTCGCGGCATCCCTGCCATACGATGAGGCGCTGTATATCAATAATTGTCAGATTGCCGACTTAAATGGTGACGGGATGCCGGAAGTGTATCTGGCGGCATCAAGCGGCTGGGAGTATCGTGTATATTATTATATGAATGGCGATGTGTTTGTCGTGGATGATATGAAACCATGGGCATGGAGCAGCAGGTTATGTCATACGGATGACGGAAGGCTGGTTATGTGTGCGGCTCCCCATACGACGGGAACAGAAGGGATTATGCAGTACAGAATCTATGCATGGGGAGATGAAGGCTGTTACTTTACGGAAGATTTGTGGAGGCTTCCCGGTGATGCAATGGTTCATATTTCCGGCGAGCCAGAGGGCGAATCTGCCGGAACGTGGACGAAGGAAACAGAGAATAGAGATTTTTATTATATTTCCGCCGACCGATGTATTGACCCATGGCTGGAGCAGGTGGAAATGTCATGGCTGATCCCACAGACAGAATATGAGAATAAGATTAACGGATTAGATGGGATGACAGACATATTGAACACCTATCAGTCCGGGCAGGAAAAGTGGGGTTGGGATTGGTGGAAGGAACATGACAATCCGGAAGAAATTTATATGACGATTGAAGCGGAATTATTGAATTGGCAGCAGTGAGCAATGCAGGTAAAACAGACGTGCAGTATAAAAGCGTCAGGGACTATATTATCCCTGACGCTTTCTCATCTTTTGATTAATTTTGTCAATTTATCAATTTTTTCCAGTTCTTCAGGAGTAGAATATTTACGGATAGTGGTGGTGATTATTTCGACTTCGTCTTTGGAAAAAGATATGTGGTTGTCCATACCTCTCTTGGCAATTGCCATAAAGAAAGGCATCATCTGTTCCTTGGTGAGAGACTGGCTCTCGAAGACGAGTGACTGCAGAAAGTCCAATTTGGATTTAGAGATATGTGCGACCGCAGGATCGTCCATCCAATTTCCTGTCATTTTATCATCCTTTCTGCTGTGCCGGGTGATATAACATATATACCGGTTCAGCTTTTCAAATAATGGTGCTAATTCATGAGTCCGCAGCGGTGGTGTTTTGCTGGAACATTTCATACATAGCCTTTTGCTCCGGGGTGAGCATATTCATCAGCATATCCATCATGGAGAACGCTCCGGTCTGCGCTGACTCTGATCCGTCGTTTTCGGAGGATGCAGAGTCGCTTCCGAGGGGCGGAGCAGCAGACATGTCAGGGAAAATTTCCTGCAGGGCAGACATGGTCTGCGACATTTCCTGCATGGTTTCCATGGTTTGCAGCATGTTCTGCATCTGTTCTAACTGCTTGATTTCTTCCGGAGAAGAATAGAGGCATAGTTGGCGGCACAGCGAGCGCAGATCGGGTTTTTCATCAGAAGATATGCTGCAGCCGCTTATCTGGAACGGGTGTTTGCGAACATGGCTTAATGTGTATTGCAGCTCCATATATTTAATATAGACCGCCAGATGCTTTTGCATGGAAGGTTCTATGTAGGGAAGAAGAACCTTAAGCTTTTGAATCTGATTGGTAGTATATAAGGCATCAAATGCCATAACGTTTGTTGCGTCTTCATTTTTTGCAGCCATAGGATATGCCTTTCTGATGCCCCTAGTTTTCTCTACAGTATATGCTGCATGTGAGAGAAATAGGCTCTAAAAGAACCAGAGCCTATTTCCCAGATATGAAGTAATAGATGTGTAAAGGGGATTGTTTGTGGAATTAACCGCAGCAGCTGGAAAGGATTAACAACCAGATCAGGGTATTGCAGCAGTTGTTGTCGTTGTTTCCGAAAAGTCCGAAACCGCCGCCATCGCATCCGCATCCGTCGTTGTTACCACAGCAGGATAAGAGGATGAGAATCCAGATCCATGATCCGCATCCGCCACCGAAAAATCCACCATTATTATTGTTGCATCCGCAGTGGGTTGCTGTTAAATCGCTCATTGTTTGTTCCTCCAAATGTTGTTTATGGTTTATCTTATGTCTGTTGGGCAGATGTGTGACTGATATGTGGAGGAATATTTTATAGACACGATTTTGAGAAGAATGCAGTATATATGAGAGTGACTTCTTTTATTTAAAGAAGGAAATGTTACCAAATTGTATAAAGTTGTGTCCAACTTGTGTAAATTGTGACAAAACACTTGCATAAATCTCAAGATATAGTAAAATTATACTATCTGCTAGTATGTCAAAGTGGGTTTACTAGGTACATATATTAGGGTAAAGGAGAGATCCCCCATGGAGGGATTTGAAGTTGCCGGCAGAAGATTCAGGACGGAGGCGGACTATCGCGCTGCACTGCGGGATCAGGCAAAGATTGAGGAAATCAAGACACAAATCAATATGGAGCAGCCGGGGGAAGTCATTACGCTTTATGCAGAGATGGAAGCCGGTAAGTATCGTTTTGAAACGGCTGTCGGAAATGATTTCGATGACGAAATCTATGAACTGGCACAGGATTATAAACGTCAGGGATATGATTGCAACAGTAAGCTGCCTACAGGGAAGAAGAACTTTCTGAGGGGCAGGAGAAAAGCAGACGGGCAGACGAAGACGGCTTCTGATAAGAAAGCGGGCGGCACGGGTATAGGAGAGCAGAAAAGAACATCCAAGAAGAAGAGCAGAGACGCTGAACGGAAAGAACTTTCACTTGACGCATACGATAAGAATATGCAGAAAGAAATCCTGTATGAGTTAAAGAAGCGTGAGAAGAGGCGCAGGCTGACGGTTGTTATCTGCTCGGTGATAGCAGTGGCATGCTTTGGATATTTTGGCGTGTACTACTATTTTTCAGACAGAACACAGGTAAATTATGAGAATCTTGCACAGCTCAAAGGGAGTACGGCGCTGGCTTCCGGGACTTCAACCGGTGTAACAATTCACTATACCGAGGAAGAAGAGATTGAGCTTAAAGTTCTGGAGGAATACCAGACATTATACAGTAAGAACAGAAGTCTAATCGGATGGCTGAAAATTGACGATACTAATATAGACTATCCTGTCATGCAGACTTCCAATAATGAATACTATCTGGATCATAACTACAGTCAGGAATATGATAAGAACGGAAGTTTGTTCTTAGATAAGGACTGCGATGTGGTACATAGAAGCACGAATCTGATCATATACGGACACCATATGAAGTCTGGAAAAATGTTTGGTAATCTGAACAGATACAGCAGTGAAGATTACTGTAAGCAGCATTCCACGATTCAGTTTGATACAATATATGAAAAGGGAACCTATGAAGTGATGTATGTATTTCGTTCCCGGATTTATAATGAGGACGAAGTTGTATTTAAATATTATCAGTTTTTGGATGCGGCTTCGGAGAAGGAATTTAATTCCAATATGCAGGAAATGGCAGAACTATCGCTCTATGACACCGGCGTTACGGCAGTCTACGGTGATGAATTGTTGACGTTATCGACATGTGACAGTTCAGAGGAGACGGCAGGTTTGTTGGGGTAGCAAAAAGGGTTCTGTAATGATAAATAAAATAGTTCCATGT
>VSOA01000247.1 GCA_009774585.1 Lachnospiraceae bacterium | reverse complement strand
CCCGCAAGGGTCATAAAGCCAAGGGGCGGCATCAGGTATAATACTGTGCCTGTGCGTTCCACAGTTCATAATATTTCCCACATGTATCAGCCACCAGTTCCTCATGACTTCCAATCTGCACAAGCTCACCTTCATGAAAAACCGCAATTTTTTCACAAAAACGGCAGGAAGATAAACGGTGCGATATATATACCGCTGTTTTCGTTCCCGTTATCTTATCAAAATTGGAATAAATCTCATATTCCGCCAGCGGATCAAGCGCGGCTGTCGGCTCGTCCAGCAGTATAAAAGGCGCTTCCTTATAGATTGCCCTTGCAATGGCGATCTTCTGTGCCTCGCCGCCGGAAATCTCACTTCCCGAATCATCGTAATCTTTGTACAAGTAGGTGTTAAGGCCATCCTCCAATGTCTGCAGCCGCGCCCCGAAATCAGCATCTTCCAGACATCTCTTAACAAGCATACTGTCATAATCGTGTGATACCGCAATATTTTCCGAAAGCAGAAACGGATACAAGGTGAAGTCCTGAAAAACAACTGAAAAAAGTCTGCAGTACTCTTCCTGTTTAAATTTCTTAATATCCACACCGTTTAGCAGTATTTCTCCTTCCTGCGGGTCATACAATCTGCACAGGAGCTTAATCATCGTCGTTTTACCGGAACCGTTCATTCCTACGATTGCCAGTTTCTCCCCGATTACCAGTTTCATGGATAAATTTTTCAACGCATACCTCTCCGTGCCCGGATATTTGAAAGATACATTCCGAAATTCGATACTGTATGCGCCGTCACTGCGTTTCTCAACAGGGATGGTTCCCTTATACATTTCGTCCTGCATATGGATCAGTTCAAGCGTACTCAATTGTTTTCTCGCTGTCAACGCCAAATTGGAGCATCCGCGGATGAGTCCCGTCACCGCTTCAAGAAATTTACTAAAACACCCGGCAAACCTCACGACATTTCCAACCGTGACTGTCCCTGCCAGAGCGATGACTGTCACGATCAAATAAGAAGCGCCGTTTACCGCGCCGTTCATCCAAGCGGCAAAGAAACTGGACTTACCGTCGCCGAGGGACGCTTGAAGCAGTATGCTGCGAAATCCGGTATGCCTTAGCACTTCTGTGGTCCATCGCTTCATCAGACCGTAACTTCCGTATATACGGATATCCTTGCCATTTTTGTAGTTAAAGGATTCCTGATTTGCAAAGTCCCATGCAAAGCAGAATAGTTCTTCTTTCTCTTCTATCGTCTTTGGGTCATGATAGCGCAGGTAATCCCCCTGTTTGCGATAGTAGACCTGTAAACGCATGGATACGCCCAGAACAATGATCAGAACCGCCAGAATCACCCAGCCGGCCGCCGTCCCGGATTTGATCAGATATCCTGCCGCCGGCAGACCGATGGTCACTGCACCGATCAAGTTAAAGATATTGCCGATGATTCCGTTGACATCCCAGAAAAGATTGTTGATTCCCGCACCCCAATTCCTGTCTTTTCTGATACGGTCCTTCAATTGCTTAACTTCCGGGCTGTCAATCCTCGAATAATCCATCTCAAGTATCTTGGTGTATTTTTCACACTCATATGTATAAAAGGCTGCTTCCCTGTGCACCTCCATCCGGTTATGAATCGTGCCGGCAGCAAACTGTACCAACATGATCACCGGCACAGCTATGGCAATCACCGTAAGAAGTTCCCCGATATCCTTATGCATACTGATTCCGTCCAGAATATATGCAGACAGCATAAGTTCCATATATGGAACCACAGTTCGAAGAAGCAGCGATATTCCCATCACCGGAAAATAACATTTGTCCATCGCATAGACATATTTAAAAATCTTTATGATATTCTTCCGATGTTCCCGTAACGGGAGTTTTGTCATTAAATAGTCTGTTTCCATGATTCCTCCTGTTGATAATAACTGCTCTGTATTTCATACATCTCAGAATATTTTCCGCCAGCCGCCATCAGTTCGTCATGCGTACCGATCTCAGCAATTCTTCCGTTATCCAACAAAACAATCCGGTCGGAAAATTTAGTGCTGGCAAGTCTGTGTGAGATAAAGACTGCTGTTTTTCCACGACTGTACTGATTATAATGCTCATAGATTTCGCTCTCGGCAATCGGATCGAGAGCTGCCGTCGGCTCGTCCAGTATCATGACCGGCGCATCCTTATATAAAGCTCTTGCCAGTAAAAACCTCTGTTTCTGTCCACCGGACAATTCCACGCCTTCTTCCGTCATGGTCTTCGTCATATAACTATGCATCCTGATATTCTTTTCCTTGAAAACATCCTTTAACCCTGCTCGTTCAAGCGCCTCCCAAGCTCTATTTTCATCTTACCCGCTCTACGCGGTCCATGGCCAGATTCTCTCCTACCGTAAACGGAAAAATGACCGTCTCCTGAAACACCGCTGAAAAAAGCTGATACAGCTCTTCCCGCGGAAACTCATTTCTGTTGATCCCGTTTATAAGAATTTGTCCCGCATCTGGCTCATACATACCGCACAAGAGTTTCACGAGCGTCGTCTTACCCGCACCGTTTACTCCCACAAGGGCAAGCTTCTCTCCACCGTGAATCGTCAGGTTCAGGTCTTTAAATATCGCTTTGCCCTCTTCATCCCCGCTGCTCTGATAAGCGAAATCCACATGCTGAAATGAAATTTCTAACGGAAACGTAAGCTGATCGATATGTCTGTTACCGCTCTGTCTGTTTTCTTCCGCAAGCTCCAGATACTGTCTGATATAATCCGTATTGTTCGCCGCCCCGCGCAGTACAGCAAAAGCCCCCATAATACTGTTGATGAACTCGGAGAATCCCGTAATTGCACCAAAATACAATACAAACTCCCCCACACTCACACTTCCTGCCGCAGTCTGGTACAGAAGATATACATAGGCGCCCAAATTGCGCACTGCCGATAAAATCAGTCCTACTCTTTCATAAAAATCATCCTTTTTCTTGGATTTCTGCGCCAATTTTCTCAATTCGCCGATTGCATGATCTCGCAGACCAAGCATCCATTTCTTCATACCGTAAATCCGGATATCCTTTGCTCCGTATACATTGCCCATTGCATTCTGTACACAATAGAAATGCTTCTGCGCCGAAGCGCGTTCGTCTCTAAGCGTTTCCTCATATTTGATATGGCACATGCTGATTCCGTAGTTTATAAAAGCCAGCACCAACAAGATAATGAACATCGGGATACTCAAATAAACAAGTACCGTAGAATATAATAAAAAACTTAGTATATTGATACATAAATTTACCGTATCATTTACCATCTGGGAACTTGGCGACCAATCCCCGCCCTGCATTGTACCGCACACTTGCCAGTACAGCTTCTTAATCTCTCCTGCTTCTTGATCAGAATACTTAAGGCGCAGACTTTTTAAGAAAAAAATCCCCAGTATATTGGACCTCTGCGTATTATAAAGATTGTATTTTCCATCTTGGATTCCACTTTTCAGCCCAAAGACAAACATCATAAGCAGACTGTAACCGCCTAAAACAAACACTGCCCTTCCTATGTCTGTTCTCTGTTCCACCAAATCTATGGCATTCTTTGGCAGATAGATCATAAGTAACGGCATAAACGCGCCAAGTATGATCTCTATTGCACAAAGCAGCAAAACAAGCGGCTCTTCTCGTCTGTAAAAACGGACAAAAAACCAGATATCGCTTATTATGGAATGATGTTTGGGTTTCGTTTGTCTGTTTTCTGTTTCCATATCGTCCTCTCTTGTCATGAATCTTCTTCACATTTATTATTTCCCGTCAATATTTCCTATAAATCAACGAGCATTCAATATTTATATATAAAAATATACCACAACCATTCTGATACATGAAAAAAGTGCATGAGCGGTCATGCTCATGCACGAATGGTATTTTGCTCAATTTATAGAGGAAGCATAATTTCCGTGGCAAACACCCCCTCCTCATGCTGGCGTTCCAGATAGCCATGATACTTATCTACCACCTTATCGATGCGCATCAGCCCGAATCCGTGATGTTCCTGATTCTTGGTAGAGATATAGCTGCCGCCGGCCTTTTTCGGGTTTTCTCCGATTGCATTCATGATATAAATATAGAACTGTCCTTTCAGAATATCCATGTAGACGCGAATAAACCGCTCGCTCTCCTGCTCAATCTTCATACATGCCTCTATCGCATTGTCTATCAGATTTCCCACGATCAGGCAGACATCCACTTCCGTAATAGAAGTGTCTAAATCCTTCGGCACAATTGCTTTTGCCTCCACCGCAATCCCTTTCGATGCTGCTACGGAAATCTTACTGTTGAGAACTGCGTCCACCATCACATTTCCCGTCTTAATGACGGTGTCCACCGTGGACAAATCCGCATCCAGCTTATTCAGATATTCTTCCAGTTCTTCCGTCTTCCCCATTGACAGATACGCCTTCATAGTCTGTATATGATTATGATAATCATGCCGCCATCCTCTCGTCTGCCGGTACATGTTCTGTACTTCCTCGCAATGTTTCTCTAATAGATCGCTCTGATAGCGCAGTGTGCGTTTGTCCACAAGACCATAGACCAGATACCTAAGAAAAAGAATAAGCACAACAAGCATACCCACGATTCCGACGAACACTAAAACCCATACGAGCGATATTTCTTTTGTCATGGCATTTTCCTTTCTCTTGTCATAGTCTCATTACAATTTTATACCTACTACATTGATCGCCAAAGCTTATAAATTGCGGAAATGCATAATAAACGCCCGGTTCATCTCTGCATACGCCCGACGGCTTACCGGAATCACACTCTCGCTGTCAAGCGTAATCTCTGTTCTGCCAATCTGGCGGATGCTGCCGATTCTGCACAGATAGGAACGATGGCATCTGGCAAAACCATATTTTGTCAGCATGTTCTCCATTTCAGAAATGTTCTCACTAATCTCGATAGTCGTCCGCTCTCTGCTATCCGATCTCTCATATACTTCCATAAGACTGCCGTGTCCCTGCGCTTCAATATAAGTGATTGTATCAACCGGTATCCTGATTATCTCATCTTTACCGTGCACAAGCACATATTCCTGATTATGACTGCGCTTTAGCACTCTATCCATACATTGTACGATTTTTTTCATACTGATTGGTTTCAACAAATAATGAAGCGCCTCCACCTCATAACCGGTTTCTATATAATCCGTAATACCTGTCGTAAATACGATTGCAATATTTCCATCCTCTTGTCTGACTTTCTCCGCCATCTCTATTCCATTCATTCCCGCCATCTGGATATCCACAAAGAGCACGTCAAAATCTTTCGTTTCCGCCCAGATAAACAGAAAGCTTTCCGCACTGGGAAATTCCCGTATGGAAATGCCTTGTCCGCGTTCTTTACTCCAAGTGTGAAGATAGCCTGATAATAATTCCGTATGAATTTGTTCGTCTTCAATAATGGCAATATGTAACATAGCTGCCTCTTTCATTTACAAATCCAGCTTCATATAAATCGATGTGTCCATAGGACTGTCATTATAGCTGGAAATTTCATAAAACCCGTATTTGCGATACATATGGATGGCATTTTGCAAAAAGGGAAGTGTATCCAGCAGCATACAAGAATATCCGATTTCCTTTGCCTCACGAATGATCTGCTCTACAAGATACTCCCCGATATGCTTTCCTCGAAACTGAGGTCTGACGTAGAGTCTCTTTATCT
>VSOA01000246.1 GCA_009774585.1 Lachnospiraceae bacterium | reverse complement strand
GTTCTCAACCCTGCTTCCGATTTTCTCCGCCGTAGGATGGTAGCACATCGTTCCGTTCCGGTCTACAATATATGCATAGGAACCTTCCATGCCCATAATATCTAACCCGCCTACCATTTCTTCCCAGAAAACCGTATCCGGCTGTTTTCCCTCCTCTGTCAGTTCCGCAACGCGGATATTCATTGTCTTTTGGTAAGAATCCGCCAAGTCCTCCATATAGCAGATGACCATGTCCTTAAACTGCTTCCTTGACAGCGAACCAAAGATAACGATCTGTGTTACACTTACACTTAAGATAGCCAGCAACGCTATAAATATGATTCTGACGCGAATCGAACCGATTGCTGATATCCCCAACTCTTTTCTGCTGTTTCCCCCCTCCGCTTTCTCATGTCTTTGTGTTGGTTTACCTTGTTCCATAGCTTCCTCTCCTATATTTTTATATATTTAATTTACCATGATGCCCGCGGCACCATAATTTTCGTCCTGCATAAAAACCTCATAATGGGTAGTTAATATTTGAATAAACCCTGAATAAAAAAAGAATTGCCCGAACTCAGGCAATTCCATTTTACCATTATTACTTTGCATGTCAATACACTTTTTGCTTCTCAACGCTTTCTCGATTACTGTCCCCTGAAATAAAAATATTTTACGATCAACAATTCCTGACTCAACATTTGAATACTATCTATTGCTTATCCGCTACCAGAGTGAATTCACCCGGCACCATATTATTTGTCCATGACGGATGTTCATCAAACTTTCTCATCGTAAACCCGTTTTTGATAACCGCATTGATAATCTCACTGACCGTATATTTTCTGTAACTGCACTTAGGCACGAGTCTGCGAATCTCCTCTTCGCAAAAACGGGCATGCGCCATTTCGCCTTCAAAAATGTCCGTTGAAAAGTAGCTCATAGCCGGCTGCTGTAAATCTAATAAATCTGCTATTTTTGTAAACGGATGAAAATCACTGCATATCATTTTGCCGCCGTCTTTCAATAAGGAGTACATAATACTCATAAACTCATCAATATCATGAAAATAATGCAATACTCCTCCTTCCATA
This sequence comes from Lachnospiraceae bacterium, assembly GCA_009774585.1. Lineage (GTDB taxonomy): Bacteria > Bacillota > Clostridia > Lachnospirales > Lachnospiraceae > UBA3282. The sequence goes on along the minus strand of VSOA01000246.1, from coordinate 4,668 downwards.
AATACTACGTCAAAATAATTTCCGTACTTCTCTAAATCAATTTCCAATATATCGCACACTTCAAAGCGCAAATCAACGTTCGCCTCTGCGGCAACTTCCAGCGCATACTTTCTGTTGTCTTCTGAAATATCAAACACTGTAACCTCCGCTCCTAAAATAGCCAGAGGAATGGCCTTCTTTCCGCAGGAGCCGCAGATATTCGCTACTTTAATACCGCTATATGTCTCAAAATAATCAGAATATCTCTTTAACATTGCTATAGGATTTTCCAAATCCTTTTTTGCTCTGTCCGCCGGCGTGCCCGCCTGTTTTACCCAGAACTCGTACGCATTATATTCCCATGCCTTTTTATTTTGAATACTGTAATCTACCATCCTTCTCTTCCCCTTACCTTTCTTCGCACTCTGAAGTTTACATCCAGCACGTTTGTCTTGGTTTACATTCCGCATCTGAACAATTACAATAAAACCATCCGAAATCATTATATTGCAATTTGTCAGAAATGAACAGCATTCATATCACTTATGGAAAAGGAGAATCCTCACGATGAAAAAACTGACTTTTGAAACAAAAAAACTCATGGATGAACGGTTCGGACATGATAATATTATTGCATTGGCAACTATAGATGCCGGCATCCCATATGTCCGGAATGTAGACGCCTTTTATGAAGAGGGCGCCTTCTATGTAATTACTTATGCGCTTTCAAACAAAATGAATCATATTGCAAAAAATCCTGCCGTAGCGATTGCCGGCGACTGGTTTACCGCTCATGGAACCGGAATCAATCTTGGTTATTTCGGCAAACCTGCAAACAAAGAAATCGCCAAGAAATTGAGAAAAGCCTTTTGTGCATGGATTGATAACGGTCACAATAACTTTGATGACGAAAACACATGTATTCTTTGCATTCGCCTTACGGATGGTGTGCTTTTTTCCAACGGAACAAGATATGATATCGATTTTACAACAGACTGATGGTGCGTCAGGCAGCGCATGCTCACACGAAGGGAGCTTTCCGCAAATCCCGGAAAGCCCTTTTATTCTATTCGCAGCCCCATGTATCCGGCTCCGCATATTTATGATCGCTTACCGCATAACCATTTTGATATTGTACCGTCACATATTTTGTCTCCTCGCCGCTTACGAGCTTTACATAGCAGACACCGTCCTCAAATTTATCCGTAATATCAATTTTCTGGTCAAGCCAGTAGACCCAGACAGAACCGTCGTCTTCATATTCCACTTCCGGCATCATCAACTGCTCCATGAGTTCTTCCTCTGTCACAGGAGTTGTGCTTCCGTCAGGTGAAACCGTAACGCCGCCTCCGGCCCTGAAATTCTCATTCCCGTCAACATCCGTATACTCCATACTATATGTTCCGTCATTACCAAACTGAATCGTCGCATCGGTTGCGTCCCCGTGAATCCATAACTGAATCGTACGCTGAATTCCGCCTACATCCATAGCGTATGCAGCCGTAGCGCTCGCCATGAATATGATACAAACGGCAATAGACGCCGCCATTGTTTTAAAGATATGCCGTTGTTTAATTTTTTTCATCTTTTCTACCTCCAAAGTAAAATCATCGGATGGATGCAATGCAGAAAACGCCTTTTTGTATTTTTCTCTATTCGTCATGATCCCAGCCCTCCTTCAATGTGTGGCGAAGCATCAATCTTCCACGTGACAGTCTGACTTTCACATTCCCCTGTGTCAGCTTCAATATATCCGCAATTTCATTTACCGAATAATCCTCGTAATAAAACAAGTGGATTACGATACGATATTTATCGGGTAAACTCATTACCGCCTCAAACAATTCTGAGGACTCCTCTGACTCAAAAGTCAATGTCTGTATGTAATCCTCAAGCGGCAATGAATTTCGTCTGAAAAAAGTGCTGATCTTGTTTTTCGCCTTGTTAATCGCCACTCTCATCAGCCATGCACGTATATGCTGTTCTGATTCAAACTCTTTCCTGACTGACCAATACTGAATGAATGTATCCTGAACAACATCTTCTGCATCTTGTGCGTTCTTACATACACTAAAAGCCATAACATAAAGGTTGTGCCGATATTTTTCTATTAGCATCTCCACTGATGGTTTCATAAGCCTGCTCCTTTGTTCTTTTGAAAAGCTTTTCACTAATAATACAATCGGAACAGCTAAAAGGTAACAATGTTTTAGAAAAAATCTTGACATTTTCAAAATAATACGCAATGCAATAAATACATTTACAGTAAATCCATTTATAGTATTATAAAAAAGAGGGTAACACTATGCCGAGCAGTCCTAAAATTCCGAAAGAAACCATATTAAAAAATGCTTTCTGCTTCGGAAGGCATGTCAGCCTTTTCAAATGTCGGAATTGGATATCTTGAAATTGCCTTTGAGGAACCTAACCTGTTCCGCTATCTGTATATGAGCGGTGAAAGCGGATATCACACCGGCGGCTTTGATATTTTAACAACCGCCGAGACAAACTCTACCATAGTGGCACAGATTGCAAAACAATTAAAGTTACCCATTGATAAAGTGAACGTTCTTTTCAGGGACTCCATAATCTACACGCACGGACTGGCCTGCTTTATTGTGTCCGGCTTAATCAAAGCGACCAAAGCAGAAGCTTATGCAATGGTTCGGAATCATATGAATTTATACTTTAATCCGGAGAGAATTTAAACGAGAAGGAGGATGATGAAAATCAGAACAAAAGTATATGCGGTCATCAGTTTTCCGGTCGTATTTATGGGCGTACCCGCGCTGGCAGTTTTCATCACGCGAAAACTGACGCAAGATACCACGCCGCTGAATTTCAGCACAAAAATTTTCAAGAATAAGAAAGCGTTATTATTTTCTGCGCTGCTTCCGGGCGCGGCTATCTTTATGGGCACAGTGTTATTCTTTTTGATATTTCCGGAAGATTTAGATTTTCAAGGCAGATACATTTCCGCAACATATGGTGCATTTGGCGCCCCGCAGGATATCGAACTGACGATCGGTTCTATGTTCCTTATGGGATTCATTGTCTATGCAATATCAGCCATCGCATTCCCAATATGGTATATCGCTCTCGGAGAAGATATCGGATGGCAGGGCTATATGCTTCCTATGCTGTGCAGGAGATTGCCCGTCCAACGTGCCGTTATCATAAACGGCGCATTATGGGGACTGGCCCATGCTCCGCTAATATACTATGGCATGAATTACGGTACGGATTATTTCGGGGCGCCATATACCGGAATCATCATGATGGTTTGCGTAACAATCGTACTCGGAACATATTGTTCATTAAGCTGCCCGATCACTCTTCCGGCTGATCTTCACCCTGCGGATTCATTTCATAGTCGCGCACAAATGCATCTATGTCATCATAATGCTTTGGCTGTATGCCCGCCTTTTGGTATTCTTTCAGATATTCATTCAAAATGTCGTCATATGCCCTTGCCGTCTTGTGCAAATCTCGCGGATCGTATATCCCCATGGCGTCATATCTGTCAATATCCGCTTCACTGCCAACATCCAAAAGCATTGCATGGAAGCTTACCAAACTCATGAATGCAAGATGTCTGTTTCCACTTTCGGCTGCTGCATACATCTTGTTTCGCCAATTCGAATACATCTCCTCATAAGTGCCGGTAAGTGTATCAGCCGTTACCGGCTTCTTCTGTACCATAATCGTTTCCTGCACTTGACGGAATACGGCTCTTATTTCCTTCATAAGCAGGGTCAAATGTTCTTTTACCAATGCCGGCGAATCTGCAGATATGATATCATCTATCATGGCACAAAGTTTGTCCGGTCTGTTCTGCATGGCGTTCAACTCTTCATAAGCACGTTTTGTTCCGTAATGAAAATACTGCTTATTTAACATGGCGATTGCATTCTCTACATAATAAATACTCCCGCCTGCCAAACCTGACACTTCAGACTGCTGCTCTGAGAGCATAGCCATTGCATAATGATGCTCCGCCTCTTTTAATACCATTTCCGCTTTTGCATAATCTTCCTCTGAAAAGGGCGCCGTCATAATATTCTTTGCATTCTGCCGCAGTTTATTAAGGCGTTCCCTATATTTCTCATCTGCACAGTAAACAATTTGCGCATCCATAAGCTTGGAAATGTTCGGATGTTCATAACCGGCGTCACTCTGTAATTGTTCCCATGTGGTACAATAAATGTCATGCCCGACTTGCAGATCATCCTGTATAAAACTGCATCCCAATTGCCAGCCTCTGTCATCGTTAATCAGAATCAGTAAATCCAGATCTGACTTTTCATTATATTTCCCCGTCATAAAAGAACCGTATATTCCTATTAAAGCGAGAGCGCCCGGGCACACAATATCTGCTTTATTTATAATGGCGTCAACTATCTTCCGATTTCTTTCTTCTAAATATTTCATTACTGATTTCCCCCTGCCTCAAACATTTTCCAGCCATAAGATAAAGCTTTGCGATTGTAACCGATTCTGCGATAAAAGTCATTGCCTCCGCCGGTCATACATACGGCGCCCAGTTCTTTCATTTTGGCATAATGCTTGGAAAGCGCAGCCGCCGCTAATCCCTTATGCCGGTATTCCGGAACGGTACAAAGCGGCTCCATATACGCAAGCTTGTTTTCCGGCACCCACCACATTCCGGAAAAGCATACATACTCCTCT
>VSOA01000245.1 GCA_009774585.1 Lachnospiraceae bacterium | reverse complement strand
CCATAGCAATAGGGACGTAAGAGAATCTGGTTTACTGGCCATATGACCTTACCGACCTATTTGCTGACTAACACCTATAAGATATATATGAGCGACCATGGACACACGGAATTAGAACGTTTTCACACGATATTTAGAATTGTACACAAGAAGATACTTCCGCAGCAGATAAAAGGAGTATTCAGTTATATTAATTTTGATAAATTAATATATACAATGCTTGAGAATAATAATGACTTTTCGGAAATAGTGAGTGAATACGCACTGATTCAGGATGTGGATTATTATTTTAAAGTAACGCTTCAATTATATTTACAAGGGAAAGGATACTCGGTAAACAGCCTCTGGGGATATAAGGGAATTGTTACGGATCAACATCGATACATCAGATATAATGATGGCAGAGAGGTGTGCTATAATAAGGAATATGACAAGCAGCCAATAACAAAAGAGAAGATAGAGCAGCTGCGTCGGCTCTGCACGACATACCCGTCAGACATTATACAAGACGAGCAGTTTCGTTATGCACGCAATTTGTATAAGACCCAGCAGAATTATATGAAACGAAATGGCGAATACGAGGCTGAAAAGAAGCGGGTAATCGCCGCATTGTTTGACGAATTGACAGATTCGTCAAAGATTGCCATAAGAGGCGGCGGCAGGCATACATGGTTTTTATGGTTTACACTAGAGCAAAAGACGCAGAGAAAAATATCCTATGTAATTGATTCCGATCCGAAGTGCATGGCCGCTAAACTCGGTGTGGAGATAATCGGCATGGATGACCTCGAATCAAAAGAGATTGATACCGTTATCATTTCTTCTTATAAAAGCGAACTGACGTGGTATAATGAATTACAAAAAGTAACAAATGGTGTTCGAATTATAGGCTTGTATGATTATTTAGAAAAGAATGGAATACATTGCAACATGGAATTTTATAAACCAGAATATATAGAGGAAGATATCGTATGGGAGGAATAGAACATAATCAAAAATATACCAAAGCAGGAACTTTGCGATACATTCAAGAGAAGATGACGGATATCAATATTCTTCCGATATTTGTTGTGAATAGTTCCGAGTTTTTTCATAATACTTCCGACATGATAAACTCGGTTTTGGAGTTTGCAAAGGGCCAGTTACTGATCGTACGTTCTTCATCTACGGCTGAGGATACGGATTTGTATTCCAATGCGGGCAAGTTTGAATCAATTCTCAATGTCAGACCGGAATATGAAGCTGTTAAGGATGCGATTGAAAAGGTTTATCATTCTTATGATACGGATGAGAATGAAGAGATACTGATCCAACCGATGTTATGTAATATCAGGAAATCAGGCGTTGTCTTTACGGCGGATATGGACACCTTTGCAGATTATTACACTGTGAACTATTATGAGGGCGATGATTCAGCAGCGGTAACGGGTGGAAGTTCCGATGCCTTGAAAACTTATGTCAGGTATAAACATTCTAGGGTTCCCGTTTGTGATGAAGACATGAGAAATCTTCTGAATGATTGTGTCCACATAGAGCAGTTTCTGAATGACTCGGCGTTGGATATTGAGTTTGCCATTGATCAGGCAGGAACCGTCTATATTTTGCAAGTGCGTCCGATTGCACGCGGTCAGAAGTGTTGTGAAGAGAAAGCTGATTTGTCGCCGGCGCTCAATAGAATCTATAGAAAGGCACAGAAATTGTCGGCAAGACATCCTTTCTTGCTCGGAGATACTACTTGTTTCGGCGTAATGCCAGATTGGAATCCGGCGGAGATTCTGGGAGTCAGACCGAAGAAATTGTCCATTTCTTTATATAAGGAATTGATTACAGATAATATATGGGCACATCAGAGATATGATTACGGGTACCGTGACTTAACGATGCATCCGTTAATGATATCTTTCTGCGGCGTGCCTTATATAGATACGCGAATAACGTTTAATTCCTTTGTGCCGCAAAGACTGAATGAAAAAATAGCGGAGAAACTTGTCAATTACTATCTTGATAAGCTTTCCAGATATCCGGCATATCATGATAAGATTGAATTTGAAATTGTCTTTTCCTGCTATTATCTGGGGATTCATGACAGATTAAAGGAACTGCTTGCGCACGGATTCAATGAGAATGAGATTACCAGAATTGAATTTTCCCTGCTTGAATTGACGAATGACATTATCAGTCCGGACAGCGGGCTTTATAAGAAAGATATTCAGAAAATCAGGATGCTGGAGAAAAATTATGACAAGATTGTCATGTCTGATATTTCTCTTGTGGATAAGATATACTGGCTGATTGAGGAGTGTAAGGCATATGGAACGCTTCCGTTTGCAGGAGCGGCAAGAGCGGGGTTCATTGCCGTGCAGTTTCTGAAGTCGTTTGTTTCGATTGGCATTATCAGTCAGGAAGAATATGATGCCTACATGAACTCGCTGGATACGGTCAATAAGAAAATGAACCGGGACTTGCGCAGGGTAGTGAAGGGTGAATTAGACAAGAGGGAGTTCCTTGATAAATACGGACATATCCGCCCGGGTACATATGATATTATGTCCAAACGATATGATGAAGCCTTTGACGAATATTTTGGTCAGGGAGTATCTTTTGACAAGGAGGAAGCTGAGAACGGCTTTTCCTTTACAGAAGCACAGATGTCCCGTATTCAGACGGAGTTGGAACAGAACGGACTGTTGATTACCGCAGAGGAACTGCTTGTTTTTATCAAAGAATCCATTGAAGGAAGGGAACATCTGAAATTTGTATTTACGAAATCTGTGAGTAAGATTTTACAATTGATAGAAGAATTGGGATTGAGAGCGGAAATATCTAAAGAAGACATGGCTTATTTGGACATTTCCGTCGTAAAGCAGTTATATGTGGATTTATATACTGGAGATATCAGCACTATTTTTAAGGAAAATATAGAGCATAACAAAGTCCAGTACCAGAGCGCGGTGCAGCTTAAACTGCCGAGTATGATTGTAAGACCGGAAGATATTTATTCATTTTGGCTATTGAATGAGGAACCAAACTTTATTACACATAAGAGTATTACTGCGGATACGGTTGTACTGGAGTCAAAAATTGACACCGCTAAGTTTGAAGGAAACATTATTTTTATTCAGGCGGCGGATCCGGGTTATGATTTCTTGTTCTCAAAAGGCATAGGCGGTCTGGTGACGCAGTTTGGCGGCGTCAATTCCCATATGGCGATACGGTGTGCGGAACTGGGAATCCCGGCAGTGATTGGCGTGGGAGAGAAGAATTACACAGAATGGAGCCGCTACAGCAGAATGATGATTGACTGTTTGAAGAAACAGGTGATAAAAATAAAATAGCAGTTGGGGAATATGGTATGAAAAAGAATTTTATGATGTATATGGTCGGAAGAAGCGGAAGTGGTAAGACGACGATTGCCAATGCACTAGAAGAAGAGTTAAGAAAAAAGGGAATGCAGCAGTTGCAGGTGATTGATGGCGATGTAATCAGGCAGCAGTTCGGAGACATTTTCGGTTATACGTATGAAGAGCGGATGAAATGCAACCGCGCCGTCCGCGTTGTTGTAAAGTACTTATTGGATAATCATATTTCCGTGATTCTGGCACAAGTGGCGTCTTATGAGGACATGCGGAAGAAGGTGCGAGAGACCTTTTCCAACGAGTATATAGAAGTATATGTGAAGTGTTCTTATGAGGAATGTGCAAGAAGGGATGTAAAAGGGTATTATAAGAAACAGCAGAATGGTGAAATGGAAAATCTGAACGGAGCAAATGATACTTATGAGATTCCGCAGAACAGTGATATGATAATCGATACGGAGAAGGAAACCGTATCAGAAGCGGTACAGAGGATAATTGCTTATCTGGAGGAGAATGGTTATGGCATATGAATATGTGACGGATAACAATCTGTACGAGAAGCAGAATTATATGTACAGTGAATACAGGGGGATGGACTTTTTAAGAGATTATCTGGATTCAAGGCGTTGGTACATAGACAGTATATCGTATAAGAACGACGGAAGAGAAGCCACATCGCATGAAGAAGGGGCGACGGATCCGGTGCAAAGCGATTTGATGCAGATTCTGCATAAGTTAGAGTCGGGGGAATGTGACAGAGAACTTACAGATAGAATGAATGCTTATACGAAAAGCTTCGAAGTGCGCAAGAGAATATATTCGGGTTATGACAGCCGATGGAAACCCGTGGAGGGTGCAGGATTTGAGAGTTATCTGAGTTATCTCCTGTTTGCAGACTGTTTATTGCATATGTACAAGCACACAGAGTGTCTTAAATATTTCAGTTGTTTATTGAAAGTGGACGATACAATGCTGTCTGTAAGCAGTCTCTTGCCGGAAGAACTCACAATGTATTTGAGAACAATTATTGTCCGGGAGCTGGAAATTTTTGAACTGCTGCTGGGTAAAAGCGATATAGATTTGGGGGTAATGGGATGATATTGGAAGAATTTGCTTTGTTGGCATCCGACACAGCCCGAACGAAGGCGTATCTGCAGGCTATGATCCGCGAAAATAGAATCCCGGGGATATGTGTCGTTTATTCGGATGATATTTCGCAAATGAAAAAAGAGGCGGAGAAATATCAGTCAGGTGGAGAAGAAGAGAGGTATTTTGACAGGAACATCCCGGTATTATCTTCCCTGAATGAGGCAGGGATACCTTATCTGCTGCTTGAGGATAAAGACATTAATTCCGAGCAGATGAAGGAGGTTCTCTCGGGGCTTAAGCAGAAATATTTGATTTACTCCGGATATGGCGGCTATATATTGAAAGAGCATTTATTTCGTATGGATAAGAAATTTATCCATGTACATGCCGGCATACTGCCGCAGTATAGGGGAAGTACGACTGCATATTACAGCTTCCTTCAGGAGAAGGAGTTTGGTGCAACTGCAATTTTCCTGAATGAAGGGATTGACGAAGGAGAAATTATTACGCAGGCAACTTTCCCAGTACCGGAGGAGATGGTAAACGTTGACTATATTTATGAACCGTACATCCGCTCGCAGGTACTGATGAAAGCGATAGGGCAATACCTTGAAATGGGAGAGTTATTAAGCAGTGAACAGAATATGGAGGGGGCAGAGACGTATTATATTATCCACCCGCTCCTAAAACATCTGGCAATCATGGGAATGGAGAAGATGACAGATTCATAATCCCAAATTTGTAACCAGAGAGCTGCAGGAAAGGAGAATGCGGTGAAGACAGTTATTTATACACAGCGGGTAGAACTAATAGAAAGTTATCAGGAACGCAGAGATTGTGCAGATCAGAGAATAGCAGAGTTTATCCATGCCTGCGGATTTCTGCCGCTTCCACTGCCGAACAAGGCGGAACTGGCGGAGCAGATGATCGAAGCAGTTCACCCGGCAGGAGTGATTCTGACCGGTGGGAACAGCCTGACAGTTTACGGAGGGAATGCACCAGAACGGGACGCTATGGATGAGACGCTAATTGAGCTTGCTGTTCGCAATCAAATACCGCTTTATGGATTTTGCAGGGGAATGCAGTCGATTCTTGCCTATTACGGGAATGAGCTGGTAAACGTGGAGGGACATGTAGCGGTGCGGCATTTGGTACATGCTGATACAGAAGTCTATGAAGTGAACAGCTATCACAATCAGGCGTGCAAGGAACTGAAAAAAGATTGTGGACTGCTGGTGACGGCGCAGACCTCGGACGGAGTAATTGAAGCGATACGTCATGAGAGCCTTCCGATTGTTGGAACAATGTGGCATCCGGAGCGGGAAGCGGATTTTGTACCAAGGGATGTGAAT
>VSOA01000244.1 GCA_009774585.1 Lachnospiraceae bacterium | reverse complement strand
GTCTACAATATCTCTACTACAACGGACTGCCGCACACCTACGCTTATGAGCCTAATATCATAAAAAACGTCGGTGCGAATGATCGAGTTATAATTGACATTGTTAATTTTGACTTCTTCAACACTCCTCGCGACCGCGTTATTGAGGAAAACTTAGGCAATTATGTATTGCTGGCATTCTCATATACTCCGGATAATCAGGATGCAGGTTACAGTCTCGAAGTCACATATAACGGACTTCCTGTTACTTATGAGATTGTTCAGAGCAGATAGTCAGAACGATAATCTTTTCACCTCTATATTTTCTATGCATAAAATAGAGTAAAACCACATAGGATTATAGGTTACAGATTATGTACTATGCTCTATTTATATTATTACTACTCGTTCTTTTCGGCACAATCTTTTCCTGCGTGCGCAGGAAAAGAATTGTCTGCCGAATCAAATGTATGGACAAATGCCAGAAGTGCTCATTGATGGAAGAACTTGCCGTTCCTTTCGGTTACGACTATCACTGCCGCTGCGGCTTCTTCTCTTCTACGATAGACGCATGGCAGAAGGCGGCCGGCTACACTTGGCTTTATGATTATCTTGCGCCGCGTTTTCAGATGGTGTTCGACGCACTGCCCATTTATTTTGACTATAGGGGAAGAACGTGGCTAATTGAATTATGGAAAGGTCAGTACGGCATCAATACCGGAGCCGAACTCGGCATATACCACGCCGACAAGATTCTATCCGAATCAGAGTATAAGACCGCTCTCTTCACTGCAGCCGATGAGTCCGAAATGCTTCCCTGCACGATACGCCTGTGCAATCACAAGGACCGCAATTGCGACAATATTTCTGAACGCCACTGGTGGCTCACAATCTTCCTGCCCGGCTGTTTCTCCAAGCCCTCCGACCTTTGTCTTGAGGCTTCTATCTGTTTTCCGGATATGCAAATGTGCAATGCATTCTATGAAGCGCTATGCCGGAAAGGATATTCAGCAAAGGATATCTCTGTCCAAGGTCTTTGCATTTCCTTTACTTTCGACGCCCCCTTGAATGAACATTTTGGACTGCTGACACGTTTCCACCGATGTATCTCCCAATTCTCCAACCGCATATTCTGCAAATTGTATGTATGGGTTACGAGACCTTTTGTCTGTACGGAGGATCGTATTCTTTTCCTATACTACTATCTTCCTTCAGCTTTCAGAAAGCTCTTTAGAATGCGCAGGTTCCATCGCCACTGCCACAAGAAACACGGCTGCCGTCCGCCCAAGTACTATCATAAATGCAGACCACACCATGAACGGCATCGCTGACATTATAACACAAGAAAGGAATAACCATGGGCACATCGTACCGTTTAGACCGCGCCTTCTCTCAGGCTCCCGTTCTCCCCTTGTCATCCCGCTCCAAATATGTACTCGTGAGCGATTGTCACCGGGGAGTAGGAACCTCCTCTGACAATTTCCTCAAAAATCAGCACTTGTACTTCGCCGCCTTGGAATATTATTATCGAAACGGCTTTAGCTACATTGAATTAGGAGACGGGGAAGAATTATGGGAAAACCGAAATCTGCGCAACATCACAGAGATACACAACGACGTTTATGAAATGCTCTCCTGCTTCGATGAACGTGACAGGCTTCACTTAATCTACGGCAACCACGACATGATACAGAAGAAAAACCCTGCCTATCACGAAGCTCTTATTCTGCGTTCAGAATCAGTTCCCGGCATATCATTATATCTGACTCATGGCCATCAGGCGAGTCTGCTCAATTCCACCTTCTGGCGCGTAGCACGCTTTCTTGTCCGCTATTTCTGGAGCCCCTTGGAAAACCTCGGTATCTTAGATCCCACCAGCGCTGCCAAAAACTATGATGTAAAAGAAAAATGTGAAGAAAGCCTGCGCCATTGGGCAGAAGAAAATAAACATATTCTGATTACCGGTCATACACATCGCCCGGTCATGCCTGAAGAGCCGGCTTATTACTATAACACCGGAAGCTGCGTACACCCAAGATGCATTACATGCATTGAAATTGAACGTGGAAAATTGACCTTAGTAAAATGGAGTATGCAGTCAAGAATCGACAGCGTGCTCTATGTAGAGCGTGAAGTGATTGGCGGTCCCGTGGATGTTCTGCGGAATCGCAACGTATAAGCAGACAAAGAGACTGCCGCTTCTACCGGAAATCCGGCATTGGCAGCAGTCTCAATAGCATTGGAGTGTATGCCCTATATTAATTAGCCCTTAACCGCTCCTGCTGTCATACCTTCGATAAAGTATCTCTGGAAGCAGAGGAATACGATAAATACAGGGATAATACCAAACATCGACCCGGCAATCAATACATCGTAGTTATTGCCGTAAGGTGTAAGCAGGGTATTCAGACCAATGGGAAGTGTAAATTTCTCAGCGCTTCTGAACACAAGCATCGGCCACAGCACATTATTCCATGCGCCCATTGCACAGAGGATAGACATCGCTGCAAATGCCGGTTTTGTAATCGGGAGCATAATCTTAAAACAGATACCATACTCCGTCGCGCCGTCGATACGCCCCGCGTCCAGCAGTTCCTTGGGAAGTCCCGTCATATACTGTCTGAAGAAGAATATGGTGGACGCCCCGCATAGTCCCGGCAAGACGACGCCTGCCATCGTATCGATGAGCTTTAAGCTGATCATTTCCTTATATAACGGAAGAATCAGAATTTCAAAAGGAACCATCATTGTTGCGATTACTAAGAAGAACAGGAAATTCTTCAATTTATAGTTGTACATGGTCAAACCATAAGCTACTATGTAACAGATAAACAGTGTACCTACAACAGAAACTGCCGTCAGGATCAAGCTATTTTTATACCACATGAAATATTTCTGACCATCTACATTATTGCCAAACAGATATTTATAGTTGGCTAACGTCATGGAGCTGAAGTCCAAATCCACACTCAATCCTCTACGAATCAATTCCGTACCGGGTCTGAATGATGCAATCAAACCGGCAATCAGAGGAAAAACTATAATAAAAGATAATACTGCAAAAAATGCTGTAGCAATCACCGACAAAACTGTTCTCTTTGTCTTCATGCCCATTGTTTCTTTTTCATTTACAGAGGATGTATTTGCCATATTAATCTTCCTCCTTCTTAAATGTTCCGTTCAATACAAGTTGAACTATATTAATAGCTAATGCAATTACAAGCAGTACAATACCTACCGCGCTGCCGTAGCCTAACTGGTTCTTGGTAATACCACGTTTGTACAAGTAGCCTACAATGGTCAGACCGATATTGTTCGGTGAATCGGGACCTGCCCATAACATATAAGCTTCCATGAACATTGCCAGACCTGCATACACACTGATTGTAAGTACATAGATCGTAGTCGGTTTTAATAAGGGGATGGTGACATATCTAAACTTCTGCCAAGCTGTCGCACCATCAATGTCGGCTGATTCATATAATGCCGTATCAATTGCTTTCAAACCGGAGATAAAGTAAAGCATATTAACGCCGGTCCATCTCCAACATGCAACAATCAAAAGCGCTGCAAGACCGGTTGCTTTCATTTTCAGCCACTTAAAGGTTCCGAGTCCCAATGCTGTCGTAATCACGTTCATCTGACCCGTCTGATACTCGGAAAACATCAACCGGAACAGTGTACCGGAGATAACTACGGAAGTAAGCGCCGGAACATATAAGCACGCTTTCCAGAATCCTTTTGCCTTCACCAGTCTGGAATCCATCAGCACTGCAAAAAGCATCGGGAACGGTATCAACAATACCAATGTCAAAATCATATATTCAAAGCTGTTTAAAATTGCCGTGTGGAAAACGGTGTCCTTTGTCAGCTTGACAAAATTAGCCATTCCAACCCACTCCGTACCGGCAGGCTTGATATCTTGAAAACTCATTGTGATTGTGCTACATAACGGATAAATCCAGAACAATGCAAAACTTAAGATAAACGGAAGAACAAACACATAGGGCGCTGCCTTCTGCGAATAGAAAAATTTCTTAAACTTACTCATACGCACACACTCCTTACCCAATACATTTTGACAAAAAGGGCAGCCCATTTAAAAGCTGCCCTATATTGTTATATATCTCTTGCCTTGAAATTTGCTAATACTACTGTTCGAGGTCTACTACATCCTGAGCTGCCTGTAATGCTTCGGAAACATCTACGCCATTCTCAAGAATGTCATTCAATGTCACGTTACACATCTGCTCGTTGATAGTCGGGCTGATTTTTACAGTGTAAATCGTGCCGATATCATCTTTGATGTCGTAAAGAACATCGTAAGGATAATTTCTGAAGAACTGATTGTACTGGTTATTGTCATCATGTGCAAATGCATCATCATTCCAAAGTACTGTGTTACATACGTCGAATCCAAGGTTATCCCAGATCAACTGCTCACCTTCCTCAGACATCTTAGCCCAGCAAAGGAATTCAGAAGCGAGATCTTTGTCAACAGCCTGCTGTGTTACAACAGTACCTGTACCGCCGATACCTACGGAACATTTCTGACCTGCTTCGAATACAGGACATTTAGCAATGTACCAGTTGCCTTTTTCTTCAGGCATATAGTTTGTGAAACGGCTCATGTACCACATAGCCTTCGGGAAGGATACGATGTTGTGATCCAAGATA
Organism: Lachnospiraceae bacterium; assembly: GCA_009774585.1. GTDB lineage: Bacteria > Bacillota > Clostridia > Lachnospirales > Lachnospiraceae > UBA3282. The sequence continues at coordinate 1,176 of VSOA01000244.1, read as the reverse complement.
TTCTGGAAACCAGCCTCTAAGTCAACGTGTCCGTCAGGAGATACCATAGCCAGACCATTGTTTACCCAGTTCTGCTGCATTGTCAGCATCTTATTAACGGAATCAAGCTGTACGTTTGCTGTACCGTCAAATCCACCTGTCCAGTCATCACCGTACTCAGCCATAGCAATCCATAACCAGTCACAGCCTGCCGTGTCAACGGATGTCCAGTATTTGCCTTCCGGATTGCCGATTGCTGCAAGATACTTCTCGCCGAGCGCCTGATAATCATCCCATGTAACTACTGCATCAACATCTTCCTGTGTAATGCCAGCTTCTTCAAGAACAGCCATATTATAGTACATAACAGTTGCACCTACATGATAAGGAATACCATAGTGGTGACCGTCAGAACCTGAATAAACATCCATTCTTGCCTGTACCATTGTATCTAAGTAAGGCGCTGCCGTATCATCCTGAGGAACAAGCCATGTGTCAAGACCCTCGATTACGTTCGGGAACTGACCGATCTCAACGTCACAGATATCAGGTGCGCCTGTGCCTGCCGTCAGGGATGTAAGTAACTTTGTATGCATGTCTGCATAAGGATATGTAGTACAGGTAATCTCGATTGTTCTGTCAGGATTCTGCTCATTCCATTTCTCAACCATGTTACCGTAATGCTGTCCGTGTAATTCTACGAATGTCCACATTTCCATATGTGTACCGTTGGGATCACCAAATGTACTTGTAGGAATCTCTTCCTCTGCTGCTGCCGCGTCATCTGCCGGAGCCTCTTCGCCTGCATCTGCTGCACCGTCGTCAGTCGTTGCTGCGCCATCATCTGCCGCTGCTGCACCGTCGTCAGTCGTTGCTGCGCCGCCATCTGCTGCCGGAGCATCACCGCCGCCGCATCCGGCAAGTACTGAAGCGATCATAGTGACACTTAACAAAGTAGCCAATACTTTCTTTTTCATTTCTTTTCCTCCTTTAATCTAATGAAAAAATAATTTGCGACATTCGACCAGAAATACCAAAATAACAACCCAATAATTAAACTAATTTAGCTTATTATATAAAGTTATTATTTTAACGAATAAAATGTATGCATTTTTACTTTCGCTACCACCCAGCATTTAAGCAACTTGCATATTTTTTTTCGTCTGACCGTTGTCTTATGTTCATATTGTACAATAC
>VSOA01000243.1 GCA_009774585.1 Lachnospiraceae bacterium | reverse complement strand
ATTTACAGGAACTGCTTGATACAACGGTAGAAGGTATCACGGCGCCTGTGGAATAAAACGAAATCAAAGATTTCGTTTACGAGATTTGCTTCGCAAACTCGGCGTGCTGAGAGACGCTAAAAAATTTGCTTCGCAAACTCGGCGTGCTGAGAGACGCTAAAGAATTTGCTTCGCAAACTCGGTAATATCATAAAAGTTTGATTAGGGGTGGGTGCACATTCGCCCGCCCCTTTTTCTTGAGAAGGATATAAAATAGTTGCTTCTGAGAGGAGTTTCGTATGAAGAAGGCATTGAGCGCAATGGGAAATTATTTTAAGGATTTTGGAATTGCCTTTGTCAAGGGAGATATTTGGGTAAAGCTGTCTGTGGTATTGATGGGTGCAGGTTATTTTGCCAGAAAACAGGTAATCAACGGCATCATCATGTGTCTGGTAGAGGTGCTGTTTGCAGTATTGTGTGTCGGATATGCGGCTCCAAACCTCGCTAAGTTCGGAACACTTGGTACGGTACAATTTGAGCAGGTTTTTGATCCGCTGACCATGACCAGTACGGTGAATGATTATGATAACTCTTTCCTGATTCTTTTGAATTCCATTATTTCGTTGTTTATTATCTTTGTATTTGTTGTTTTTTATATTTCAAACATGAAAGCAGTATATCGTCTGCAGCAGCAGAAGGAGAACGGAGAGCATATTAATAATTTCCGTGAAGATGTGCGGACGATGTTTAATGAAAAATTTCATATTACGTTGTTGACCTTACCGGCAATCGGTATTATTATCATGAATATTCTTCCGATTCTGGTTTTGATCGCAGTAGCGTTCACGAATTACGATCAACAACATATGCCGCCTAACGCATTGTTTACCTGGGTAGGATGGTCCAACTTTAAGAACTTGTTTACAAGCTCTGTGACAGTTACTTTTGGTTATTCCTTTAAGAAAGTATTGGCATGGACATTGGAATGGGCAGTGCTCGCTACATTTACCACATATATCGGCGGTATTTTGATGGCGAAGTTTATCAATGATAAGAAGACAAAGCTTCCTAAGCTGTGGAGAACGCTTTTTATCATAGCGATTGCGGTGCCGCAGTTCGTAACCTTGCTTCTGGTTCGTAACTTCTTTGCAGACAGCGGTATCGTCAATACATTCTGCAACAGCGTCGGCGTTACGGATTTCCTGAAGAATATCGGGCTTGTTCCTTCCAACTTAAGCTATATTCCGTTCCTGACGAATCCCGGCTGGGCGAAGGTGATGATTATTATCATCAATATCTGGATTGGTATACCTTATCAGATGTTAGTTGCGACAGGTGTGTTGATGAATATACCGGAAGACCAGATTGAGAGTGCGAGAATTGACGGAGCAAATCCCTTGCAGATATTCATCAAGATTACGATGCCATATGTATTGTTTGTAACCGGACCGAGTCTGATCACTGATTTTGTTAAGAATATCAACAACTTCAACGTTATCTATCTGTTGACGCAGGATGTATTCGTTACAAGCGACCAGCTTCTGGCGAACTCCAATGCAAAGGAAGTTGACTTGCTGGTAACATGGCTGTTCCGTCTGACGAATGAGTACTATAACTACAAGATGGCATCCGTTATCGGTATTATTGTATTCATCATCTGCGCGGCGTTTACTCTGGTTACATTTACCAGAACAATTAAGGGAGATAAGGAGGAAGAGTTTCAATAATGAAAAAGACGATAAAATCTATTATAAGACATTTTGTATTACTTTTCCTGTCAGTGATTTGGTTAATCCCGATCCTTTGGCTGTTTGTCACGTCGTTTAGCGGATATAAGGGCATCAATACTTCTCATTTCTTCCCGGAGACGTGGACACTGGATAACTATGCGCAGTTGTTCCTGCATTCAGATTCGATTGTGCAGTATAACAGGTGGTTTTTAAATACGCTGGTCATCGCAATCTTCTCATGTCTGATTTCTACTATCTTGGTATTGATGGTGTCTTATACAATGAGTAAGCTTCGTTTTACCGGTAGAAAAGGGCTGATGAGTTTCAGCATTATCCTGAATATGTTCCCGGGCGTGCTGTCTATGATAGCAATCTACTTTATTTTGAAGACGCTCGGACTTACGAACAGCCACCTTGGTATGATTATCGTGTATTCCGCAGGTGCGGGACTTGGTTATCTGATCTGTAAAGGGTTCATGGATACGATTTCGGTATCTTTGAGCGAGGCTGCGAGGCTGGAGGGCGCTTCCGAGGCGAAAATCTTCTGGTCAGTTATCATTCCGTTGTCGAAACCGATTATCGTGTACACGGTTATCAATGCTTTCCTTGCTCCTTGGGGAGATTTCGTATTTGCAAAGCTGATGCTGAATTCCGGTGTGGCGACAGACTGGACGGTAGCGATCGGACTCTTCAATATGTTAGGGAAGTCCATGATTAACAAATACTTCTCGGTATTCTGCGCGGGTGGCGTTATCATTGCGATTCCGATTTCTATCCTGTTTGTAATCATGCAGAAGTGTTATGTGGAAGGTATCACAGGCGGCTCTGTGAAAGGTTAATATAAGATGACGATTTGTGTGGGTTATTGAAAGTGGTGGGCTGTGCAGGAATGCGCAGCCTATCTTATCTTATGTTATAGAAAATTGAGGCAACGTGAATCTAGAACAATGCGGCAACGTGGGAGAAAAGTATGAGAAGAAATAGAAACAGTATAAAAATAGCATCTATTATATTATCTGCGATGATGATTCTTTCGGCATGCGGAACAAATGGCGGAAATGAGCCGGCAGGGAATGCAGCAGCTAACGGGGAGCAGAGCGTAGAGGGCGCCGATGCGGAGACAGTTCAGAATGTGGAGACAGTTCAGAATGCGGAAGACGCGACCGACAGCATTCCTCTCAATGTTATTGATGATAATTATCGTACCTATTATGAGGTGTTCGTTTATTCGTTCTGTGACAGCGACGGAGACGGAATCGGCGACCTGCAGGGGCTCATCTCGAAGCTGGACTATATTAACGACGGAGACGATAGCACGGATACGGACTTAGGATGTAACGGGATTTGGCTGATGCCGGTGAATCCTTCGCCTACCTATCATAAATATGATGTTGCAGATTATTATGGGATAGATGAAGAATACGGTACGCTCGACGACTTTGAAGAATTGCTTGAAGAGTGTGATAAACGTGGGATTAAAGTTATCATGGATTTGGTGCTAAATCACAGTTCTTCGCAGAATCCATGGTTCCAAGAGGCATATTCTTATCTTCAGGGATTAGGAGACGGGAATCCGAGCGTGGAGGAATGTCCTTATTTCGATTACTATCATTTTACTAAAGAGCAGGGCGGAGGCTATTATGCGGTGGAAGGCACAGACTGGTATTATGAAGCACAGTTCTGGTCGGAAATGCCGGATCTGAATCTCGACTGTGAGGCGCTGCGCGAGGAAATTTCACAGATTACGGGATATTGGCTGGATATGGGTGTAGGTGGTTTTCGTCTCGATGCAGTCAAAGAGTATTACAGCGGAGCGCCGCAGACAAATATTGAATTTCTTTCATGGCTGAACGATACTGTGAAAGCCCAGAAAGAAGATGCTTACTTGGTTGGTGAAGCATGGCTTCCGATGACAGAATATGCGCCCTACTATGAGAGCGGTATTGACAGTGTTTTTAATTTTGCTTTTGCAGATAAGGATGGTATTATTTCCAAAGTGCTGAATGGCTCTCCGGCTTCTAAATATGGGGAGACGGTAGCGTCTTTGCAGGAAGTCTTTGGCGCTTATAACGAGAATTATATTGATGCGCCGTTCTACACGAACCACGATCTGGGCAGGAGCGCCGGTTATTATGCCGGAGATAATTCTCCAAATCAGACGAAGCTTGCGGCGGCGATGAATCTGTTCATGAGTGGCTCGGCTTTTGTGTATTACGGAGAGGAACTGGGAATGAAAGGCGCAGGTAAGGATGAGAATAAGCGTGCGCCTATGTATTGGAGTATGGATGCCGGTGCAGAAGGCATGTGTGTCGGTCCGGCGGATATGGACGACGTGAAGATGAAGTTTGAGAGTCTGGAGGAACAGCAGGCAGACGCCGGCTCTGTATATCAGTTCTATAAAAAGGTGATTAAGGTAAGAAACCAGAATCCTGAGATAGGCAGAGGGGTGACTGAATATCTGAAAGACGCGTCCACAGATACAGTGTGTGTGCTTCGGAAAAGCTATGAAGGCTCAGAGGTGCTTCTGGTGTTTGTGACAGGTGCGGAGACAGAAAATATAGATTTGAGCAGTATCACAGTCAATGGGAATCCGGTTGGGGAGCATTCAGAGGTACGGGCGATGCTTCCGACAGGTGAGGAGCAGATTCGGCTTGACGGCGGTAAGGCGACGATGCCGGGTTATTCGGTGATGGTGCTGAAATAGAAGCGCTCATAGTTTTACAGAAAATCTACAAACAAAAACCTCGAAGGTTTCGTGCCTTCGAGGTTTTCGCTTGTGTAAAAGGGGAATTCTTCCGGAATTGCTATAACCGACTTGACTTCCGTAATCAAGTCTATAATTAATATAATACCTTTTTTCGACAGAGTCTATAATTATATTACAAAAGAATAACAATATATTAGCGAAAGGAACCGAAAAAATCTAAATAGGGCTTAAATATGAGGTGATAATAAAAATATTTTGATGTTAAAAAAGATGCAAAGACTAATTATAGTACTGTGCCTGTGCGAAGCCATGACAATGTTCCGTTTTCTTTATAATGAGAGAAAGCCGCTTTGTACACGCGGCTTTCTGACAGTAAACCATATTATATATCAAGAACCAAGATATTCTCGTTGCGCCTTGATTTCAGGCGGAATATCCGCACCCATATTCTTGATTTTCTGGAATAGGTTGTTGTAATGATGAAGCTTTTGTCCAAGCTTGATATCGTAGCGTTCCATCGTTTCTTTGTAGAGCGGGTTCATCTTAAGTTTGTCACGTATCTCTTTAGAGAACGGACAGTAAGTAAACAGGATAGCACGTGCTATTTTATTTAATCTGGGTGAACCGGAACCTTCAAACAGAACCCATGATACATAGTCTCTGATAAACATTTCCTTGAAGCTGTTTTTGGCTTTCTGCATGTTAAGTTTAATCTTATCTTTGGCATCCGGCGAAAGCTCGTGGTTTTTCTTGTAGAACTGGATGTAATCGAAGTATTCGCTCGTAAGAGACGCTTCCGAAATATCGTTCCAGCGCGCGCCTTGTACGCGTTTGCACATCTCCCAACGGTAGTCGCCGGTCAGTCTGACAAGAATGTTGGTCAGATCTTCCATTTGGAAGATAGATATCATCATACGCGAAGGGGTAGTACGCTTACGTCCTTCAATTTCCTGCCACATAACGCCTCTGACGCCGATATTGGGCATCAGGATGATATCGGGAAGAATTTCAACACTGACATATTCCTTACCGATTCCAAGATTCGGATTGGTGTAAATCACTTCGCGGTAATATGCGCTAAAGTCAACGGAGCGAAGCTGATCAAATGTTTCTGCCACCTTGTCGGCTGACACAAGAGATTTGTCTAACTCTTTTAGAATATTATGTTCCGAGAAGATCGGACAGAAGCAGCTGATTCGTCCAAATGTGATCTTGTTGACGGACTGGAACATATTTGTAAGCTCGAAGAGAACCTGTTTCTCTTTGTCCTTGAGCATTGTGGCTTCTTCGGAGGCGCTGATTTTGCCGGTTACTTTCAGTTCATGCACATGTGCCTGATAGTCAGTGTCAAATTCATTACGGCTAGGCGTCTTCTTGCCGTCGTAGATGGCGCGCAGCCACTCATAGACAGAATATACTTTTC
>VSOA01000242.1 GCA_009774585.1 Lachnospiraceae bacterium | reverse complement strand
TTTTAATACAAAATGCAGTATTTTAGGATTAACATAACTCTCCAATAGGCATCCAATTATGACAACTATCATGATACCTATCATTTGTGCGCCTTTTTTCAAATAAATCTGCTTGCTGTACCGCACATAGCATTCTCTGTAAGGACTTTTCGAATATAACATCCTGTTAACCTCTACCGCCCATACGAACATAGCTGCATATGCCGGAATCAGCATAAGCCCCTGCGGCATAATTCCAGCCGCCATAAGCAGCAGTCCCCGAATACCGTAGCGAATGACCGACACGGAGAGCAGACATCCTGCTGACAATCCCGTATAACATATATATGCACATACAGCCGGTGACCCTATCATTGTGGTTGCCAAGAGCGCAAGCATACAGACCGTAAACAGTCTGTGCTTCATAATATAAGAAAACAAAACGCTCCCGTCAAGTATACTGTTCTTTAAGCGGGCTATCATGTTAGCTCCCAGCAGGCTGCTCTCCCCAATCCATGTATCATACCCTAAATTGACTATCAATATTCCGAGGAACAACCCAATCATAAACAGATATATCACGTAGTAGCAGTTTTTTAACGAGGATTGCTGCACTATATTCTCCCTCTTTCACGCATGTTGTATGTAGCTTCTATAGCCATGTCTATATATATGTCCATGAAAGAGTGTACATGCAAACTAATACTTATTATGTGAGAATTAATCTTACCAATCGTTCTGTTTTGGCGAAGCTTGCCGATCAAAGCGGCTGCTCTCGAGCATTAAAAAACCACCTGCGACATCCGCAATCATATATGTGACATGCGCGTGTCAGGTGGTTTTCTGCATCATAAATATTCTGTTGTAATACAATACTCTACTTGCCGTATTTATTATGGTATGCCAGTATTGCAGAAACGGTCTTGCCATCCTGTATTCTGCAGTCATATATCATCTGTATCAGTTCGTCTACATCACAGCTGACTACATCCAGATACTCATCCTCGTCCAGATGCTGTTTGCTTCTCTTTAAATCCGTTGCCACATAGACGTCAATCTTCTCATCACAGAATGCCACCGTCGTCCGCAAAGATAAAAGCAGCTCCAGCTTACCTGCCGTATAACCTGTCTCTTCTTCCAGTTCTCTTGCCGCCGCAAGTTCCGTAGGCTCATCCACGTCATTTAAACCGCCTGCCGGAATCTCCAAAGTTTCTCTGTCCAGTGCATTCCTATACTGTCTGACCATCAATAACTTCCCGTCTTCTTTCACTGCCACTACGGCCGCGGCGCCCTTGTGCTTGATAAAGTCCCATTTCGCAATGTTACCGTTGGGTATCTTAATCGTGTCCTGATAATAGTCTATAATGACGCCCTTATATACCAGTTCTCTACCAATACGCTCATATTTATCCATATGCTTCCCACCACCTTGAACTGTTGTTTATAACCTGCTTTCTTATCATACAACAATCTGAAGCCTCTGTCCAATACCTCTTATGCTTCCTTAGCTTATGCTTCCAACAATTTCTCCACACTGACCAGCTTCACACACAGCACAAACAAATCTGTTGCGGAAGCCATCTCTTCCTGTGTAGGATATGACGGCGCAATACGGATGTTGCTGTCCTTAGGATCGATACCATAAGGGAACGTAGCGCCTGCTCCGGTCAGAACCACGCCCGCCTCTTTACATCTGGCAACAATTGCTTTCGCACAGCCTTCCATCGCGTCAAAGGATATGAAATAACCGCCTAACGGCTTGGTCCACTCTCCGATTCCCAGACCTCCGAGTTCCTTCTCAAGAATATCAAGTGTCGCCTCAAACTTCGGTCTTATGATATCCGCATGCTTCTTCATATGCGCAAGCATACCTTCTAAGTTCTTAAAATATCTTGCATGACGAAGCTGATTAACTTTATCATGTCCAATCGTCTGAATCGTCATAAATCTCTTCGCTTCCTCAACATTTGCCTTGGAAGATGCAAAAGCGGCAATGCCCGCACCGGAAAATGTGATTTTGGAGGTAGATGCGAATTCATATACCATATCCGGATTGCCCGCTCTCTCACACTCACTCAGAATCTCCAAAATCTGACTCTGTCTGTCCTCGTACAAGTGATGGATTGCATATGCATTATCCCAGTAAATACGGAAATCTTTCGCTGCCGGCTTCAAAGCCGCAAATCTCCTGACTGTTTCATCCGAGTAAGTAATACCCTGCGGATTAGAATATTTCGGTACGCACCAAATTCCTTTCACGGCATCATCTTCCGAGACATACTTCTCCACAAGATCCATATCCGGTCCTTCAGACGTCATGGGAATCGCAATCATCTCTATTCCGAAAAGCTGTGTAATCGCAAAATGTCTGTCATATCCGGGCGCCGGACATAAAAATTTCACTTTCTCCAATTTGCACCAAGGTGTGCTTCCCAGAACGCCGTGCGTCATGGAACGAGAAACCGTATCATACATAATAGACAGGCTGGCATTACCATATACAATCACATTCTCTGCCGGAACACCGCCCATCACATCAGCCATCAGATGTTTTGCTTCCGTGATGCCATCCATAAGACCATAATTTCTCGTATCTATGCCATCCATTGTGTTCATATCTGATTCTGAGTTGAGAACATCCATCAGCCCCATTGTCATGTCAAGCTGCGCCGGGGTAGGTTTTCCCCTTGACATATCCAGCTTCAATCCCTTACCTTTCGCATCTTCAAACTGCTTATCAAGTTCTGCCTTCAATTCCAGAAGTTCTTCCCTGTTCATTTCTTTGTACGGTTTCATCTCTAAACTGTACTCCTTTCTCAGCGCTCGTTTCGTTATTCATTAAACTCTGATTGTATCATTCCAGCAAATACACGGCATATCTTTACTTCCCTAATTATGCATTGAATAATTGTATACAATCATACACTGCTAAATATTCTACTACATATACTACGATTCTACAAGTAGATAGATAAAACAATTTTCCTTAACATTTGTTCTTCCTTTATAGTAATTGTGTACAATCTCCTATCACGCAAAAATAAAGAAAGTATCGAAAATCCTACATTCTCAATACTTTCTTTATCTTATTTCACATCATACTATTTCGCATAGTCAATAACACGGCTCTCACGAATCACGTTAACTTTAATTTGTCCGGGATATTCTAATTCAGCTTCAATCTGCTTAGAAATATCTCTTGCGAGTAATACCATGTCAGAATCGTTAATCTGTTCCGGAACTACCATAACACGAATCTCTCTACCAGCCTGAATAGCAAAAGATTTGTCAACACCTTTGAAATTGTTTGTAATGTCTTCTAATTGTTTTAGTCTTGTTGTATATGTTTCTAATGTCTCTCTTCTTGCACCCGGTCTTGCCGCAGATATCGTATCTGCCGCCTGAACAAGACATGCAATCAGAGTCTGCGCTTCCACGTCTCCATGATGGGACTCAACCGCATTGATTACAGTCGGCGACTCTTTATACTTCCTACAAAGATCTACACCCAGCTGAATATGCGAACCTTCCATCTCATGGTCTACCGCTTTACCGATATCATGCAGTAAGCCCGCACGTTTTGCCATTCTGACATCCAATCCCATCTCCGCTGCAAGCAGACCTGCTAACTGAGCGACTTCAATTGAATGTTTCAAAGCATTCTGACCATAACTGGTTCTAAACTTCATCTTACCAAGTAATCTCACGAGTTCAGGATGAATACCGTGTACACCAACTTCCAGTGTAGCCGCCTCACCTTCCTCTTTGATCATTACTTCTACTTCTTTCTGCGCTTTCTCGACCATCTCTTCAATTCTGGCAGGATGGATACGTCCGTCTACAATCAATTTCTCAAGCGCAATTCTTGCCACTTCTCTGCGAATCGGGTCAAAACCGGATAAGATAACTGCTTCCGGTGTATCATCAATAATTAAATCAACACCTGTCATCGTCTCAAGAGTTCTGATATTACGTCCCTCTCTACCGATAATTCTACCCTTCATCTCGTCATTCGGAAGTTGTACGACAGATATTGTCGTCTCGGACACATGGTCAGCAGCACATTTCTGAATGGCTGTGACAACATATTCCTTTGCCTTTTTATCTGCCTCCTCCTTCGCCCTGCTCTCCATCTCTTTGATCATGACAGCAGTTTCATGTTTCACTTCATCTTCAACAATTTTCAACAAATAATCTTTTGCTTGTTCGGAGGTTAATCCAGAGATCCGTTCCAGTTCCTGTAATCTCTGCTCGTTCAACTTAGAGATTTCTTCGCGCTGTTTCGCTAAAGATTCTTCTCTCTGTGCTAAACTGGCTTCTTTCTTCTCAATAGCATCAGCTTTCTTATCAATGTTCTCTTCTTTCTGCTGCACACGCCGCTCATAGCGCTGTGCTTCCGCACGACGTTCTTTGATTTCCTTGTCAAGTTCATTCTTGGTACGAATGGACTCTTCCTTGACTTCAAGAAGTGATTCGCGCTTCTTTGCCTCAGCAGTCTTCAAAGCTTCATCGATAATCTCTCTGGCTTTCTCATCTGCGTTACCAATCTTGGCTTCTACTACTTTCTTCCGATAGTTGATTGCAACCAAGGCGGACACGGGAATGGCGATCACCAGTGTGATGAGTACCGCTAACACGACTTGCCACATTACAGGAGCACCTCCTTATTTAGTTTTCATTGTACGTAATCTATTCTAGAATGTTTAAGCCGTAAAGCATTTATTAGTGATAACATTCTATAATAAGCAAAATTACAACACTTCAATTCTATACTGAATTTGATGTTATGTCAAGTAGAAGTGCTTTGCTAATCGTGTCACTTTGAAATCCTTTTCGATATAAGAATCCGTACATTTTCTGTTGTTCCTGCTTTGTCGCGGTATTCGCACAGTATTTCTTTTTATTCAACAATGTCCGCGCCATAGACAATTCATCCTGCTCTACGCCCAAATCTTCTAATTCATCAAAAGTCTTGTCTATGATATCCTTTCCGATTCCCTTACGCATCAAATCTGTCTCAATACGCTCCCTGCTCTTAGCTTGTAAATTATATTCAATATAATCTTTTGCATATCGATAGTCGTCTATATATCCGTAAAATTCTACATATGAGATTGCTTCCTCCACACATTCCGGCGGATATTCTCCCTGTTTTAATTTATCTTCCAATTGTCTGCGCGTATAATCTCTGGACTGCAGCAGATTCATGCTGCGAAGTTTCGCCCTTTTAGGTAATATCTGCGTCATGATCTGCCGATATGTTTCCTCAGAACACTCCTGATTTTCTTTGATATGAAATCGGCTCAGTTCGCCTTTGTATAATACAAAAGCGAACTGTCCATCTAAATAGACCCGGTATCGTGCCTTCGATATTTCAGATATCTGTGTCACAAGCATTTATGATTTCCCCGACTTACTCTCTTCCTTGTCATTCTTCTTTGCCGCTGTCTCTGCTGCCGGCTTCGCATCATCTGTCACATCTGTCTCAAGATTAAACAACTCTCTGACCTTGCGCTCTATCTCCGCACATACCGCCGGATTATCTCTGAGATACTGCTTCGCATTCTCCCTGCCCTGCCCGATTTTATTGCCTTCGTAAGCATACCATGCGCCACTCTTATTCACAATATTATTCTCGGCTGCAAGATCAAGGATATCACCGACAACGGAAATACCTTCTCCGAACATAATGTCAAACTCAGCCTCTTTAAACGGCGGTGCAATCTTATTCTTAACAACTTTCACTCTCGTTCTGTTACCGATCACCTCGCCGCCCTGTTTCAGAGATTCGATTCTTCTGACCTCCAGACGCACGGACGCATAAAACTTCAGTGCACGTCCTCCGGTCGTCGTCGCCGGAGGACCAACCAGCA
>VSOA01000241.1 GCA_009774585.1 Lachnospiraceae bacterium | reverse complement strand
TTCGTCGGCAGCGTCATATGTTTATAAGAGACAGCATTATATACACATAGGAAATATATCCTATACAAAATCTATGGTTTTTGGTATACTGATATGGAAGAAGGTTTTGTTTAAATCTTCTTTCTTTTCATCTGTCAAACAGATCAAATATCATTCATGCAAACGGAGGAAACAGAGCATATGAGCAAGAAACGGGCAGTCGTCTCTCTCGGACATGAGGCGCTTGGCTATACAACTTTGGAACAATGGGATGCAGTAAAACTGACCGCCAAAGCACTGGCTGATCTGATAGAAGCCGATTATCAGCTTACCATCACGCACAGCAACGGTCCGCAGGTAAGTATGATACACAAAGCCATGACGGAACTTCGCCGTGTCTACATCGACTATACCCCCGCTCCGATGTGCGTCTGTTCCGCTATGAGTCAGGGTTATGTAGGATATGATATTCAGAATGCACTGCGTGCCGAACTGCTGTGCCGCGGTATCTCCAAAACCGTCAGTACCATCCTGACGCAGGTAACGGTGGACCCGTACGACGAAGCTTTCTATGAGCCTACCAAAGTCATCGGTCGCTATATGTCCAAAGAAGATGCTGAGGTGGAAATCAAGAAAGGTAATTTCGTTGTAGAAAAACCCGGTAAGGGATTTCGGCGTGTGGTTGCCGCCCCCAAGCCGATTGATATTGTGGAAATCGATGCGATCCGGGCGCTTGCAGACGCCGGACAGGCAGTAATCGCCTGCGGCGGCGGCGGTATTCCCGTAATCGAGCAGAATCACTTGTTAAAGGGCGCTTCCGCAGTCATCGAAAAGGATTCTATCGCCGGGAAACTGGCAAGCGACCTATGCGCCGACGAACTGATTATCTTAACCGGCGTACCGTGCGTCTATAAGAATTTCGGCACTGACAAACAAGAGCCGCTAAACAGGCTGACAGTTGCCGAATGCCATAAACTGATCAAAGAGGGACATTTCGAAGCGGGAACCATGCTTCCTAAGATTGAGGCTTCTATTGCTTACCTTGCAGAAAATCCTGCCGGCAGCGTGCTGATCGCCTCGATAAATACCGTTGCCGACGCCATCAAAGGTAAGAGCGGAACTATTATTACTGCCTAAAGCTTATTCGGCGCTTCCGAGCACGATCAGAAGCGCACCTATCATGATACAGAAATCAGAAATATTGAATACGATATTTCTGATTTTTTTGTTTTTTACCGGAAAACTTACATAATCTACCACATATTTACGAATAAGACGATCATAAGTATTACTGTACGCGCCACCGAGCAGCAATGCAAAACCGTTCCTTAGCATCCACCTTCCCCGAAACGTAAACGTCGCCAGAAAGAGTACCGTCGCACCCAGTGTCAGAATCAGCGACAATATGGCTACCAGACCGCTCTTACGTTCTCCGGCATTTAGAAATGCGCCTTTGTTGTGGTATTTGTGCAGAATCATCCTGCCGCCGCAGACAGACTGCGTCTGCCCTTCCGTCCCCGTCCGCTCTATATGATTCTTAATCAGTAAATCCGTTACAAACACCGCTATTGCCAGCAGTGTACAGCTTACAACCGCCATTATGACCCACTCCGTGTTCTATGATTGAATTACTATGGAATATACCACAATGCTTTACCGTGAGTCAAGATTTGTCATATCATCCGTCAACAATTCTGCCGTCTTTGACCCTGATCACACGGTCGCACTCCTTCGTCAGTTCCATATTATGAGTGACAAAGAGAATCGTCTTGTCCATGCGGTCGGCAAAATGCCGCAGCAGCTTCACGACCACCTGCGTATTCGTACTATCCAGATTCCCGGTCGGCTCATCTGCAAGAATAATATCCGGCTCGCAAAGAAGCGCCCGAAGGACCGCCGCTCTTTGCTGTTCCCCGCCGGACAGCTTCATAGGAAATGCGTTCTTTTTTTCCTGAAGTCTGAGCATACCCAGATATTCATCAATCAGCTTATCGTCGATTTCCTTTTTCCTGAGTTGAAAAGGCATAATGATATTCTCGTATACGGTCAGTTCATTCATCAGATTATAATCCTGAAAGATAAATCCCACATGTCTGCGCCGATAAAGCGTCCTCTCCCTATCATCAAAACCGGAGATCACTTGTCCCGCAACGGTAATCGTTCCATCGCTGACGCATTCCATTCCGCCCACCAAGTTAAGGAGCGTCGTCTTGCCGCTTCCGGAATCGCCCACGATCGCCACAAACTCGCCTTTTCCTATCCTCATATTCACATGGTCAAGGACGCGCATTTTACCGGACGGACCTTCATAAAATTTGCTTACATTCTTTAATTCGATTACGATATCTTTCTCCATCTCTATATTCACTCCTTTCAATCCTCTCGTGCACAAAAACACTCTGAAAACGACTTCTCCTTTTCAGCCTCTACGCCTTCTCAATTCCGCAGCCGCCCAAGGAAATTCTGCTTCCGCTCCATCATCCTGTACGCGCCTCTCGGCACCAAAATCGCCACAGCGCACAAAAGAACGGCAAACAGTATATAGACAAACGGGTAGACATGATATGTTATGTACGGCTGTGCCAATACTTTGTCAATCAGAATATAAACACCGGGAACTGCCAGCACCATCCCCGGCACAAATCCGCCCGCCATATACAGCATTCCTTCTTCCGCAAGGCTTCTTCCAATCTCCAGCTCTTCCACTCCCATGCTCCGCATAACCGCAAATTCTCTTCTCCTGCTGTAGATACCGCTTACCGTACAGTTGATAAAATTCAAAATACCCATGGACAGCAGAATCATGCTCAGGACAAAACCAGCCAATTTCAATCCGTCTGTATATCTCTGTGCTTCCCGGACTTCCGACTGTGCGCTGCGGTAAGCAAGTAAGTCGTTTTCTGCTTCTCCTATACGATTCCCCAGAGCATGATCCCACGTTTCATGACATTCCTCTTCCACGTCGAAAGCATACAGATAGTAGTCCGTTCTTTTTTCCATCTCCTGCCATGTCCGCATCGGAAGATACATATCTCCCTCCAGCGTAAGCGACGGAAACGCTAAGGATACCGGCAGTCTCTCCACAATCGCCATAACGGTGTAAGTTCCTTCTTCCCCGCTCCTGAAATGAACGGTCACTTCATCTCCCGGCTCGTAACATGCCTCATTATCCGTATTGTCATCACTGTAAATCGGATTGAGCAGCACATAATTCCCTGTATTGAACTGCTCCCAGTCAATTTCGCCCCGTATAGGCTCCAATTTCCGCAACAGCATTTCATCCAGCCCGTAGATGTCTATCCACGCCTCCCCGAACGAATCAACAGAGTCCCCATAGTATGCTCCGCCAATTCTGCTTAATCGCTCCATTCCCTCATCCGTCAGTGCAATCTTTACATAGGACATGGCGGCGCCGCCTTCCTCTCTGATTCCGGAAAGTTCTCTAACATCCGTGATTTCCTCCTCCGAAGTCCTCGCGTAAGAAATATGATTCAGATTCGGATTGACAAATACCGGTTTCTTGGCAATGATATAATCCGCAGCCAGCTCTCCCTGCACATACGCTTCCTCATCAAACCCTTCCGCAACGGCATGGAACGCGCATGCCAGCATCAGACTGCATGCAACGGATACGCATACCTTCAGCGCTTTTATCTTATCACTCTGTAAATGCCTTATCCTGAGCTTCTTCGTGCAATCTTTATGATCTGCCGTTTTCACCCGCTTAAGCTTCCCTGCATATGTCCTCATCTCTGTAGGAGAAGCATTCTTTACAAGTTTCACGGCTTTCTTCTCGCTGACTCTCACCGTCAGATACGAAAATACCAGCGATAAGATAAAAATCATCACATTTCCGCTTCTTTTCGCTTGTAATACAAGGTTTGCGCTCAGAATGCCGGGCAGGATCATGGCGGAAAAGGCATAGCCCGCCGCCATCGCCGGAATGACGGATATCAACAGCAAAATATTATTTTCCCGACGGACAATTCTTATAATCTCCCGCTTCGTCACCCCGTTGGCGGACAGTTTCCCGTAGAATCTTACTTCTTTCAAGGCGGAAATCTGAAAAATATTCGAGATGAACAGATATCCGATCATCATGACAAAAAATAACAGGATAAAAAGTGCCGCCCACACGCCGATACCCATGCTTTCAAGTAGAGAAACGTTACTAAGATAAATTTCTCCTTCCTGCACGTCAATTTCTTCTTCAGCAGCCAACCTTGATACAAGTCTTCTTACATTTGAGCGGGATTTAAACATAACGCCCGTCATTCTATATGTTTTCTCTTCAGGATCGTCTCCACGTTCCACAAATCGCTCACAGACTTCCCGATAGAAATCATCCGAAGTAAGCACAACATGTAACGGCTGTCCCGACATCTCGTAAGTTCCGACTATCTTAAACATATCCGTATATTCTTCGTCCTCGATGTAGTATGTCAGTTCCGTCTCTATTTCGGCACTGCCAGCAGACTTTCGGACGCCTGTTTCCTCCGGATCGGACACAGCATTGCCACCTGTTTCCTCCAGATCGGACACAACATTGCCGCCTGCTCCCGTTGGATCAAATGCAAGCCCGCATTCCCGCAGGTATTGATCTGACACTACAATTTCATGGGCATTCACGGGCATACGTCCTTTCGTCGGGTAATACCGCATCCACTCTGCCATCCTGTCATCAAATGTAAACATCTGAATCCCTCCGGCGCCGGACGGCTCCCGCACAATAGCAAATCGGATTCCCATACCGGTTTCCGCTACGCGCTTATTGTGACAGATTCTCTCATGCTCCTCTTGCGTCACGACAAGCGCGGCATCCGCCAATATCGGAGACGTCTCCCTCATCATCTCTTCCGCTGCGTCCACGGCAAAGAACAGCGTAGAAAAAACCGTGGTAAATAATACGGTCGTACAAAATACCGCCAGTATAACACAAATGCTTCTTCCCTTCTCCAGTCTGATTTTCCTGAATGGAATTTTCCATAATACGCTTACCATGGCGTTCCCCCTCCAACTTTATAGCGAAATTCTTTTCTGCACATCACCTGCATCTTCTCATAGATATGCGATACATGTTTTTTGACGGTAGTCTCCGCGATAAACAGTTCTTCGCCGATCTGTCTGTTCGTATAGCCTCTGTAAAGCAGCCAGGCAACTTCCTTCTCACGATCAGTCAGACCGTATCCCTTAACTGATGACTCAAATATTTCGCGGGCTGTTCTAATATCAAGATTCTTTTCGCTAATCGTTTCCTTTAATGCCGCATCCTTTTGTTCTCGTCCGGTTGAATCCGCATCGCGCTTTGCCTCACTCGCTTTCATATAGAGCCGCAAAACAAGCAGCCACGGAACCCCGATCACCACTGCCACAAGTATCGCTGTCCACTCATCTGCAGGGACAGCAATTGCGCGAAACTGCGACCAGAGAAGCAGCACAAGAAGCGTCATATAGATTAGTCCGAGCAGAACCCGGAGTATTTGTCTCTTCATACGTGCTCTGACACCCTATACTTTCTCATCTTCTTTGTCCATATAATTAACAATTCTTCTCTTGGCTTCCAACTGTAACGGCAAAAGCAGCAGTTCCATAATAGCGCTGTAGAAAAATGACAGAAGCGCCACTGCCATATGCGGACCTGCTACAGCAAAATTGCTCACCCTCGCCAGCATGGAAAACACTCCTTGGAACGCTACGATGCATCCAGCGCAAAGCACCTGTTTCTGCATCATTTCCACCACATCCAATGTATAACGCAGTTCGCTGAAGCTGCAGGAAAAATCTTTACGGAACCGCGTAAACGCAAGCATCAAATCTTTGAGCACTCCCCGGCGTAAAAGTGCGGGAACCGTCAGAATCAGCATGCAGATTAAAATCGGAAAGTGAA
>VSOA01000024.1 GCA_009774585.1 Lachnospiraceae bacterium | reverse complement strand
TGGTTTATATAATGTAAAATGAGCAGATAAGAGGATACGGGTAGTCATGGAACAGAAGGAAATGAATCAGATTCTGGAAAAGGCGGAGGTACTCAGCGAGGCGCGTCCTTATATTCAGAAATTCAATCGTAAGATTATCGTTGTGAAATACGGCGGCAGCGCCATGAGCAATGAAGAACTGCAAAGAAATGTAATTAAGGACGTCACTTTATTAAAGCTGGTAGGTTTCAAACCGATTATCGTACACGGCGGCGGCAAGGAAATCAGCCGCTGGGTCGGCAAGGTCGGTAAGGAAGCGAAATTCGTAAACGGACTGCGGGTAACTGACGAGGAAACTATGGAGATTGCCGAGATGGTTCTCAATAAGGTCAATAAGAACCTTGTGCGAATGGTGGAAGAACTGGGCGTCAAGGCAATCGGTATCAGCGGCAAGGACGCCGGACTCCTGCGGTGCACCAAGAGATATCCGGATGGCGAGGATATCGGTTATGTGGGAGAAATCTGCGGCGTTGACCCGAAGGTTTTGTATGACTTGCTGGAGAAAGATTTACTTCCTATTGTGGCGCCGATCGGATTGGACGAGCAGTTTATGACTTACAACATCAATGCGGATGATGCGGCTTGTGCAATCGCCAAGGCGGTGAGTGCGGATAAACTTGTGTTCCTGACGGATATCGAAGGATTGTACCGTGATATCAATGATAAGTCCAGTTTTATTTCCAGACTGACGGCATCGCAGGCGGATGAGCTGATAGACAGCGGATGCATCGGAGGAGGAATGCTGCCGAAGCTTGGCAACTGCACGGATGCTATCAAAGAAGGCGTCAACAGAGTTCATATTCTGGACGGAAGGATTGCGCACTGTCTGCTTCTGGAGATTTTTACGGATCAAGGTGTCGGTACGGCAATCATTGCGGACAAGGATTCGGAGCAGTGTGTGAATAGTTGACGTACGCGCTGCGCAAAAGGGACAAAACAGGATAACAGGAGACGACAGAACATGAGCACAGCAATGCAGAATTACATAGACGAGGCGGAGAAAGCGCTGCTTCATACATACAATCGTTATCAGGTCGTATTTGAAAAGGGCGACGGCGTATATTTGTACGATACGGACGGAAAGCGGTATCTGGATTTCGTGTCCGGTATTGCGGTGTTTGCTCTTGGTTATAATAATAGAGAGTACAATGATGCCCTAAAGGAGCAGATTGATAAGATTATTCATACGTCCAATTATTATTACAATCTTCCGGCGATAGAGGCGGCCAAGGAGATCAAACGGATTTCCGGCATGGACAGAGTATTTTTTACCAACAGTGGAGCCGAGGCGATAGAGGGCGCTATCAAGACGGCAAGAAAGTATGCATATTTAAAGGATGGCAGTACAGATCATGAGATCATTGCCATGGATCATTCTTTCCACGGCAGGACAATGGGGGCGCTGTCTGTGACAGGCAATCCGCATTATCGGGAGGCTTTTGAGCCGATGATCGGCAATATCAGATTTGCCCGGTTGAATGATTTCGACAGCGTTATGGAACAGGTGACAGACAAGACTTGTGCGATTATCTTCGAGACTGTGCAGGGCGAGGGCGGTATTTATCCGGCGTCAGAAGAATTTATGAAGAAAATACGTCGACTTTGCGATGAAAGAGATATTCTGATGATTCTCGACGAGATTCAATGCGGCATGGGACGTACCGGAGAAATGTTTGCATGGCAGCGCTATGGTATGAAACCCGACGTAATGACGATGGCGAAGGCGCTTGGCTGCGGCGTGCCCGTGGGAGCGTTTGCTATGACAGAGAAGGTGGGAGCGCACTCTCTTGCGGCGGGCGACCATGGAACCACTTACGGCGGCAATCCTCTGGCGTGTGCGGCTGTGTGCAAGGTCATTGAACTGTTTGAGAAACAGAATGTTCTTGACAATGTGCAAAAAGTGGGCGAATATTTAGGACAGCGTCTAGACGGGCTGACGGCAGAGTTTGATTGTATAGAAACAAGACGCGGTATCGGCATGATGCAGGGGCTCGTGTTTGACAGACCGGTAGGAGACGTTATTGCAAAAGCAATGGATAAAGGGCTTGTGCTCATCAATGCCGGAAGCAATATTATCAGGTTTGTACCTTCCCTTGTGATTACAAGAGAAAATGTGGACGATATGATAACGATTCTGCGGGAGAGTATACATGAAGTATGCCGGAATGCGCGGGCGTAAGAAACAATTGGTATATAAAGGAGATTAAAGTGACTCTGAAGAAAAGATTGACTACGATTTTGACGATTGCATTATGTGCGGGCGGCATATACGGAGTCGGAAAACTGGGCATTACGGTGCCGCAGAATGAAGAGACGGAAGTAGATGATGATACTCTTTTCGGTCATAGAGAAACCTTATATTTATGGTATACGGACGAAGCATTGACGGATTATCTGAGCAGTGTGGCGGTATCTTACAGCGAGTATCAGGACGATGTGCGCGTGGTGCCGGTCTATACGTCGGGGCTGGAATATCTGGAGACGATTAATCAGGCATCTTTACACGACGAGGAATTGCCGGATCTTTATATTGTCAGTAACGATTCTCTGGAAAAGGCATATCTGGCAGGACTTGCATCCGAAATTGCCGTTCCGGAGGGCGTGGCCTCTCTTGAAAGCTTTTTTCCGGAGACGGCGGTTAATGCGGTGACATACAAGGATAAACATATTGGTTATCCTTTCTATTTTGAGACAAGCTGTTTTCTGTACAATGAGACGTATCTTCAGGATTGGGCGCAGGCACAGATCGAGGCGGAGCAAGATGCGCAGGAAGCGGAGGAAGCGCAGGCGCAGCTTGAAAGTGGAGAAGAACCGTCAGAAGCAGGCGGAGAGACGGATACAAATGCATCTGTGGAAGCTTCCGGTGAAGCAGAGGGCGAAGCCGGCGGGATTACGGAGGAAGCAGTGCAGGCAAGGGTAGCGGAAGCGCTTCCTAAGACGATAGATGACATTCTGTCTTTTGCGGATGTCTACGATGCACCGGAGCAGGTGGAGGCAGTCTTCAAATGGGATGTATCCGATATCTTCTACAATTATTTCTTCGTGGGAGATTCGATTGATGTGGGCGGAAAGTATGGAGATCTGGTGGACGAGGTGCATATTTATAACGAGGATGCAATTAAGTGTATGCGCGTGTACCAGAATTTGAATCAGTTCTTTTCCATCGATACGAAAGAAATCAGTTATGACGGTATATTACAGGATTTTATAGACGGTAAGATTGTATATACTGTGGCAACGACGGATGCGCTCACGAAAATTGAGGCGGCAAAAGCGGAAGGAAATTTTGCGTACGAATATGGTATTTCCATGATGCCTGACGTGAGCGAGGAATTGAGTTCGGCATCGTTGTCGGTTACCCAGTGCATAGCAATAAACGGTTATTCGATGAAAAAGGAGATGGCAAACGATTTCGCCGTGTATTTGACGGAATATGCTACCGACAGTCTTTATACAAGAACGGGCAAGCTTCCGCTCTACGATAGGGGCGATACCTATACGGATCCCAACAAAGCGGCATTTCTCGAAGAATACAGTTACTCCGTTCCGATGCCGAAGATGATTGAGACGAGTAACTTCTGGGTGGAACTGGAGATTACCTTTGCCAAGATTTGGGAAGGCGAGGATGCCAACAAGGGCTTAAAGGCCTTATCCGAGAAGATTATGTCTCAGGTTGTAGGCGGCGAATACGAAGAGGAGTATATCGATGTGCCGGAAGAAATTGTAGAGGAGTATGAGGACGAAGAGACGGTTGACGGGGAAGACGCAGATAACGAGAAGACGGACTAGGACAGAGTGATATGTTTACAAAAATATATGCGAATGTGCATATTAGTGGCAAATAGAGGACATGATAAAACAAGACTGGAAACAGTCTTGTTTTTACTTTTAGCAGGAAATTTCTAGGAGGAATGTAAGATGTTTGGATTTTTGATTGCATTGTTATCGGGAGCGCTTATGAGCATTCAAGGCGTGTTTAATACACAAGTGACAAAGACTTCCGGTATATGGGTGGAAAACGCATTTGTGCAGTTTACCGCACTGCTGGTATGTCTGGCGGCATGGCTTGTCACGGATAGGTCGTCCTTTGCAACGCTTTGGAAAGTGGAGCCGAAATATATGCTGCTCGGCGGTGCCATTGGCGCGTTTATCACTTATACGGTCATCAAGGGAATGGAGATGCTCGGACCTGCCAGAGCGGTTATGATTATTGTGATCTCCCAATTAATTGTCGCGTATCTGATTGAACTGTTCGGCTTATTTGGCGTGGAAAAACAGCCGCTTGAGATTCGTAAGATGGTCGGTATGGGAATTGCGATTGCCGGAATTGTAATTTTTAAGTGGACATAGCAGGTAATTTATTTTACAATAAAAGTGCATTGCATAGCGGGAACTTCCTTGAAGAATCTGACGGCGTTCGGAAAGGAAACTATGCGAAGACAACGAGAAACATATCGAGTGGAAAGTAACCGTAACCAGAGAACGGGCACAAGGCGGACCGTACGCTACAAGGCATGCGTGTTTGCGTTGTTTCTGTGTGGTATTCTGTGCGGCTGTACCCGCAGGGAGCAGCTTGTGCTGGAAATAGGCGATGCAGCGCAGGAAACTCGGAGCGAAGTGCCTAAGTTACAGACGGATATAGTGGCTGATGTGGCAGAACGAACCGGTGAGGTACATGCATCGGGCGCGGAGAACGCCGAATCTGCACGTGCAGAAGATGCCGGGAAGGAGAAGACTGCGTCAGTACAGATTCAGGAGCCGGAGAACATATTTGTACATGTCTGTGGCGCTGTGGTAAGCCCCGGTGTCTATGAAATGCCGGCGGACAGTAGGATTTATGAAGCTGTAGAGAAGGCAGGCGGGTTTGCGGAGGATGCAGATTCGAGTTATGTAAACCAAGCGGGACGTCTGGCGGACGGAATGAAGCTGATCATTCCGACAGTAGAGCAAACTAAGGCGTTATCTACGGATGAGAATACCATTATCGGGATTGTCGAATCGTCGGATGAAGGACAGCCGATGGTTGGACATAACGCGACGCAGCAGACGGGCGGTGTGCAGGGGACAGCATCTGACAGCGCAGACACTGGCGGAGTTATCCATAGCGAGACGGCAGATGGGAAGATTAATATCAATACGGCTTCAGAAGCGGAGTTGTGTAATATTCCCGGTATCGGAAGTACAAGAGCAGCAGCGATTGTGGCGTATAGGCAGGAGAGCGGCGGATTCCAGAGAATAGAGGATATCATGAATGTGAGTGGTATCAAAGAGGGGACATACAATAAGATAAAAGATAAGATTAAAGTGTATTAAGGCGGAATTGAACAATGGGACAGAGAGTTTTAGTAGTTGATGATGAGAAATTAATCGTGAAGGGTATCCGGTTTAGTTTGGAACAGGACGGTATGGAAGTTGACTGTGCATATGATGGCGAAGAAGCGCTGGGATATGCACAGCAGAACAAATATGATATGATACTGCTTGATGTGATGCTGCCCAAAATGACAGGCTTTGAAGTATGCCAGCAGATCCGGGAGTTTTCCAATGTGCCGATTGTGATGCTGACGGCGAAAGGTGACGATATGGACAAGATACTCGGGCTTGATTATGGTGCGGATGATTATATCACGAAGCCGTTTAATATTTTGGAAGTAAAAGCGCGGATTAAGGCAATCATGCGCAGGACAAACCGTAAAGGCGAGGATAAAGATTCGCTAAAGATGCTGGAAAAAGGCAGTCTAAGGCTTGATTGTGACGGAAGAAGAGTCTATATTGAAGGGAAAGAAATCAATCTGACAGCTAAGGAATTCGAAGTGTTGGAATTGCTCATGAAGAATCCGGGCAAGGTATACGGCAGGGAGGACCTGCTTAAACTTGTGTGGGGCAATGATTATCCGGGGGATGTCAGAACAGTGGACGTACATATCAGAAGGCTGAGAGAGAAGATTGAGAATACTCCCAGTGAGCCTGCGTATGTGCGGACTAAATGGGGTGTGGGATACTACTTTGCTTAAATTAAACATTCGTAAGATTATATTTCTAAGAAGTCTGAAAACAAGAATTTTTCTGATCCTGTTTATTGTAGGACTAATTCCATGTATCAGTATGCGATATGCAATCTTGCAGAATTATGAGCAGCGTGCCGTTGACGTCAGAACCTCTGACGCCACCACGCAGCTTAGAATTCTGGCAAATCACCTGCTTACTTATCATTATTTGCAAGATACCTCTTCGGAGGTTATTAATGCGGAAATCAATCAGCTTTCGAGTCTCTATGATGGGCGGGTTATGATTATTAATAATGATTTGCGTATTGTAAAAGATACTTACGGAATCAGTGAGAACAAAACAATTATTTCTGAGGAAGTGATTCGTTGCATCAAGGGCGAGAGTGACAGTAAGTATGACAAGGATAACGGATATATTGAGATGACGATTCCCATCACAGAGGCGGTCAGTTTGGGAGAAGGCACCGATGCGGAGAAAAAAGAACTGGTGCGGGGGGTCATGCTGGTCAGTGCATCTACGGACAGCATCAGAATTACGATGGAAATTCTGAGCCGTAAGGCGCTTATTGTGGAAGTAATTGTGATTCTGGCGATTTTTGTTGTGTCAATTATTGCCTCCAAAATCTTAATCAGGCCTTTTGAGAAGATTACGGAGGCTCTGAACGAGGCGCAGGAGGGATATACTGACGCGCCGATTTCTGTCACTGATTGTCTGGAGACCGAACATATCGGAGATGCATTTAACAGAGTACTCGGAAGAATGAAGGTGTTGGATGATTCCAGACAGGAATTTGTGTCCAATGTGTCCCACGAGTTGAAGACGCCGATTACATCCATGAAGGTATTGGCGGATTCTTTGATCAGCCAGAAAGATGTGCCGATAGAAGTGTATCAGGAATTTATGGAAGATATCACCAAAGAAGTCGAGAGGGAAGACAAGATTATTACGGATCTGTTGTCCTTGGTAAAGATGGATAGAACAGCGGCAGACCTGACGATCACGGAAGTGGATATCAATATACTGGTGGAACTTATTATGAGAAGGCTTCGACCGATTGCACAGAAGAGAGACGTCGAACTGGTCTACGAGAGTATACGTCCGGTTACCGCGGCAGTGGATGAGGTCAAAATGACTCTGGTCATATCGAATCTGGTGGAAAATGCGATTAAGTACAATAAGGAACATGGATGGGTGAAGGTGACACTGGATGCGGACCACCAGTTTTTTACAATCGTGGTGGCTGATTCCGGACTGGGAATTCCGCAAGAGTCCATGGACCATATCTATGAAAGATTTTACCGTGTGGACAAGTCTCGTTCCAGAGAGATTGGTGGAACCGGTCTTGGTCTTGCAATTACCAAAAGTGCGATCATGATGCACAGAGGTTCCATTAAAGTAGAGAGTATCGAAGGTGAAGGCACTACATTCACGGTGCGTATTCCGCTGACATATATTGCGGTCTGAGGCAGTCTGAGAAGGTGTACATTACATGGTATTGAAGCAAATCATGGTTGATTGAGATAGAATGAGCAGAGTGAATATGATTAGAATGAAAAAGTTGAAAATGTGTATATCATGGCTGTGTATTATTATGCCGATGCTGTTTTGTTCCGCGTGCGGCAGACAGGAACAGCCGGAGAAAGGCGTTATTTATAATATATATTATGTAAACAATGAAGAGACCAAAACACTCACGAGAGAGTATGCGAGTGAGACGAAGGATACGGAAGCGCTGCTTGGTGAACTATTTGCGCAGCTTAAGAAAATTCCGGACAAATTAGAGTACGAAGCGCCTCTGTCAAACGGTTTCGAACTGTTGGGGCATACATTAGATAACGGTCAGCTTACGCTTAATTTTGATGAGCATTACAAAGAGATGGACATCACGAAGGAAGTGCTCGTGCGAGCGGCAATCGTCAGAACCGTGACCCAGATTCCGGAGATCAGCTATGTATCGTTTACGGTTCAGGGAGAACTGCTTTCGGACAGCGCCGGAAACGCAATCGGTACGATGTCTAAAGACACGTTTATCGACAATGCCGGAAACGAGATTAACGCTTATGAAAAGGTGAATCTCAGATTATATTTTGCCAATGAGGACGGCACGGGACTGGTGGAAGAAAACCGTAGAAACGTGGTATACAGCAGTAATATTTCTTTGGAAAAACTGGTGGTGGAGAAATTGATAGAAGGTCCGGTGTCGGAAGGCGCATATCCGGTTGCGAATCCGACGACGAAGATTGTGAGTGTGACCACCAAAGATGGAATATGTTATGTAAACTTGAGCGAGGACTTTTTGAGTCAGCCATATAGTGCGAGCGCGGATGTGACAATCTATGCGATTACCAATTCGCTGGTAGAATTGTCCAATGTGAATAAGGTGCAGATTACGGTCAACGGGAATACGAATATTTCGTATAGGGAGAAGATCAGCTTAAACAGTATCTTCGAAAGAAATCTGGATTTACTTGTTGTGCCGGAAGAAAACTAATCAGGAGGTATGCATATAAGGATGATTCGATTGAGAAGACCCCTGTGTCTGGCAGGGGCAGTATATGTGGCGGGGGTCATCTTGGCAATGTCTTGTACGGTGCGGGGTGCGCCAACCTATGAGATACTTGACAGGAAGCGCGTTGCGGTGGCGGGATATGTGGACAGGAAGGAATACCGAACGTCGCAGGGCAGTGAAATACCGGTCATAGCATTGACCGAAGCAGTAATTCTTGAGAACAGTCAAATCACAATTCTGGAACAATTCTTATCAGATTCTGAGAAGATTCCGAAGTACAGACTACATAGTTTATGGAAAGAAAACAGAGAAAAATTGCGCAAAGAAGATGCGGCAGGGATTGAGGGCGTCCTGTGTTATATGGAAGCGGAAGAACTTCCGCCGATGGGAAGTCTGGTCATCATACAAGGGGAATATCGCAGTTTTGCACATGCCACGAATCCGGGAGAATTCGATGCGGCTGATTATTATCGGATCATGGGGCAGCAGGGCAGAGTCATGAAGAGCCGCTGCGTTAAAACAAGTAATACGTATGACGCTTTTGAGGAAAAAATGTATCGGTTAAAAGAATATTTATCGCTTCTGCTGGAAAACTGCTATGACGACGGGAACGCGTCTGTCATGAAAGCAATGCTCTTAGGGGATAAGGGGACGCTTGATGCGGAGGTGAAAGAACTGTATCAGCAAAACGGCATAATTCATATTCTGGCAATCAGCGGACTTCATTTATCTGTGATCGGAATGGGGTGCCATAAGCTGTTTCATAAAATGCGGCTGCCCAACGTGGTTAACATAATGTTATCAACCGGATTAATGTACTGCTACGGAACGATGACCGGAATGGGAATCTCCATGCTCAGAGCGTATATTATGTTTGCGATGCACCTGTTTGCCGGGGTGCTGGGAAGGACCTATGATTTGCTGACTGCGGTGACGGTGGCGGCGCTGTTAATTCTGGTACAGCAGCCTTTGTATTTGCAGCACAGCGGGTTTCTGTTTTCTTTCGGAGCGATATGCGGTATCGGTATTTTTCTTCCGGCAGTGGAGGAGAATTTGCTTGGAACGGGAAGGATAGAGAAGGCGGTAGTGTCAGGAGTGGCAGTGTCTGTCTCCACACTGCCGGTGTATCTGAGTTTCTATTATGAATTTCCGCCTTACTCAGTGCTCTTAAATCTTATTGTGATTCCCTGTATGACATTGGTATTGCTTGGCGGGCTGACCAGTATGGCACTGGCATCGCTATTGTTGTCTTTGGGGGCAGTGGCGGCATATCCGGTGCAGATCTTGTTAAGATTCTATGAAAAGTGTTGTGATGTATGCTTGAAACTTCCCGCCAATAAATGGGTTATCGGCTGTCCGAAGCCATGGCAGATCATAGCATTTCTGGGGATTCTTGTATTGCTTGCAGCATTGAATGGGAGGCTCACGAAGCTGTATTTCTGGCAGGGAGTATTATGTGCGCTGCTTGTGCTGACTATCAGAGTGCCGCAGGGACTTAGGATCACGATGGTGGATGTGGGACAGGG
Organism: Lachnospiraceae bacterium; assembly: GCA_009774585.1. GTDB lineage: Bacteria > Bacillota > Clostridia > Lachnospirales > Lachnospiraceae > UBA3282. The sequence continues at coordinate 12,244 of VSOA01000024.1, read as the reverse complement.
GGACTGTATTTATCTGACGGAAGATGACGGCATGCATATATTGATTGACGGCGGAAGTTCAGATAAATCTAAGGTGGCGGATTATCAGATCATGCCGTTCTTAAAATACGAAGGCGTTTCATATTTGGATGCGGTAATCGTTACGCATCCGGACAACGACCATATTAGCGGCATCCGTACGCTGCTTGAGGAGGCAGGAACAAGCGGCATTTCCGTAGGAACGCTGTATCTGCCGGATGTGGGAGAGGCGGGAAGGAACGAGAATTATCATGAATTGGAGAAGCTTGCGCAGCAACAAAATGTAACGGTACGGTATATCGGGCGGGGTGATGTAATACATTGCGGAGAAGTTATGTTAACTTGCCTTCATCCGGATAAAGGATGGAATACGACGGACGTCAACGCTTATTCTACGGTGCTCTATTTAACTTACGGAGATTTTACGGCATTGTTTACGGGAGATGTGGAAGGGGAGGGAGAGAGAAGCGTATTGGACGAGATGGAGCAAAGAATGCTTGGAAAAGAACTACAGTCTGATTTCTATGCCGAAGGTTTTACAGAATGGAACAGGGTTAACATAACACTGTTAAAGGTGGCGCACCATGGTTCAAAAAACTCCACGAAAGAAGATTTCCTAAGACTGGTCAATCCGCGTATCGCCCTGATTTCAGCGGGGCGAAATAACAGGTACGGGCATCCGCATGAAGAACTGATCGAAAGGCTTGAGAACTGTGGCAGTATGATTTACCGGACGCAGAGAAGCGGCGCGGTGACGGTGAGCGTCCGGGGTGGGAAGGTTCATGTACGGGGCGGGAAGGTGCGCGTGGAAGAATATGTCAGTCAATCTCAGGATAGGTAACTTCTAAATCTGTAAAGTGACTTTTCAGACGTCCCTCGTGCATGTTATAGCGAGGGTAACCGGAAAAGTCGGAAATTTGTGTTTCGGCTGTCGTCTGGAAACGCATGTGATACATGGAAGGCGTGTGAAGCTCATTTTTGTCATGATGTAAAGTAAAGTGGCAGAACCGTACTTCACCGCTTTCCGATGTTATTTCGCATTGGATGCGGATGGTGCTAAGCTGCTGTGCGTAAAAGGTGAAACGGATATCGTCCGTGCCAAGCTCGGCACGGATATTCGCAAGAACTTCCTTGGCATTGTCGTACTGCAAGAACTTGTCTTCGGGCAGTTCCAAGATACCGAGTTCTTTGTAGGCGCCGTCTTCATAGCTTAAGTAGGTGATGGCGCTGTAACCGTCGCCGCAGTCTTCCATATTGAGAAACAGAGTCTGGTTAATGGCACTGCCATCATTCATGGAAACATGTCCGGGCAGGCGGTCAAGGACAGGAGTCAGCGCATGGTCTTTTAATGCGTAGATGGAGAAATGTCTGTCAGCGCCGGCATCGTCATAAACATTGACGAGCAGATGGGTTTCCGAATACGTTTCGCCATCATAGGTTGGGAAGGACCATACTTCACAGAAATCATAACGCAGCGTTTCCAGTTCCAGACAAACATGCTCGTCACCGCACAGGTATAGGAGATGCCAGAGCCCGTCCTTCTTGTAGGCACTGGCGATATCCATGTACCCGTCATGATTGAAATCGGCATATTGGTATTCCGTTATCTTGCAGTCGGCTTCTTTTTCGAGAAGCTGCAAAAGTTCGATTTCCTCGTCGGCGTATTTGTATAGAAAGGGAAGGACATCACCGTAGTCAATGATCTTTGCCGAGAGATAGTCCGCGTATAACCGGTTATATTCGTTCTTGGACAAAGTGCTGTTTACAGTGTCGGAGCGGTACAGCCCGGCTTCGCTCCGGTACGATCCAATCTCCATTCTAAGACAAGGTGCAGCGCCGCTTTCATCAATCACATATTTCTCTACGCCGTGAGCGCCTGCCACATAGATTCCGGTTTCATCGTATGCAATCGGGCAGCCGGTGTTTAAGCTTTCCAGAGCCCCAAGGAAAATGTCCTCTCCGTTGTTGTGATAATAGACTTCACATTCCATGCAGGTTTGGATTTTTTCGCCGGACTCCGTGGGGTAGTCAAAGGTTTTTCCAGAGGTTAACATAACTGGATGTTCGGCGCCTATATCAACAAACAGATAAGGACTTTCCCAGCCGAACGGATACCATATGCCGCTGATCGCCGCGCGGTAAAGCCGTTCACCTCTCTTTTCAAATAGAGCCTCTTTCTTTTCAGCCGTGCGCCTGCAGGCCAAAGGAGTATAACCATAGATGCCATTTGACGTGAAGGAACATCCTGAAAGACAGACGCATACTGCTATAAGCAGCGTCATCTCACACAGCGTAGGAAGCGGCCGGCTGTTTCTGTGGGACGGCTGGCTCTTGTGGAAGGGGCACAGATTATGAAATTTCAGGAAGTGTCTTGGATTGATCAATGGCATGGGCTTTATGGACATACTCCGTAATGTATTATTTGATAGGAGAAGTATAGCAGATATTAATGTGGTGTGCAAATTCTAAAAATGTGGTCTTTTTCATGATTATTTGCGGAATATATGGTACAATAGACGCGAGCCCGGGTATGCGCTGCGGGCAGTTACACATGCAAGAGGGGAATAGAAATGCAAAAGATATTGGTGGTTGACGATGCGGAGGTAAATCGGGAGATTCTTCGCGTCATGTTAGAGGACGATTACGATGTAATTATGGCGGCGGACGGAGAGGAAGCATTGGATGCGCTCAAGAGGCGGCAGGATGATATATCGGCTGTGCTTTTAGACCTGCATATGCCTAAGATGGATGGGTTTGCCGTAATCTCGGATTTGAAAGAGCATGGATGGCTGCAGAAGATACCGGTGCTGATCATCAGCAGTGAGCATGCCATAGAGGTTGAGAACAAATGCCTTGAGATGGGCGTATCCGATTTCATACATAAGCCGTTCGAGACTTCCATCGTGAAAAACAGAGTGAAGAACGCGATGCAGCTTTTTGCATACAAGAATCAATTGGAGCAGAAAGTGGAGGAGCAGGAGTAGACGCTTGAAAAGCAGCATCGGATTATTGAGATGCAGGCAAAGAAGCTGCGGGAGACGGAGCCTTTTAACAGATTGATGATGGAGTACCGCGCAGCGATCATGGAGGTAGAGACGAGGCTCAAAGTGTTGAATGAAGAATTTTCGCAGGTTTACAACCGGAATCCTTTTGAGTCTATTAAAAGCAGGTTGAAAACACCTACGAGTATCTATGCGAAAATGGCGTATAAAGGTTATCCGGTAACCGTGGAGAGCATAAGAGAACATCTGACGGATGTGGCGGGACTCAGAGTAATCTGCTCTTTTCCGGATGATATCTATCGTCTTGCAGATCTTTTGGTTAAACAGGATGATTTTATCCTGCTGCGAAAGAAAGATTATATCAGCAATCCCAAGGATAACGGTTATAGGAGTCTGCACCTGATTCTGAGCGTACCGATTTTTCTCTCCAACGAGAAAAAGTATATGAAGGCGGAAGTACAGTTTCGCACGATAGCAATGGATTTCTGGGCGAGTCTTGAACATAAATTGAAATATAAGAAGGATGTGGAGAACACAGAGGAAATCGAGAGGAAGCTTCGGGCTTGCGCAGATTCCATTGAGGCGCTGGACTATCAGATGCAGGACATCCGCGATAAAATTAAATAAATTGATTAATTTGACATTATACAATATACTGAATGTATGAAAAAATTATCGGAAGAAATAAAGTCGGGACAACTGAAGCAGGTTTATATCTTATATGGTGAGGAAGCGTACCTGCGCAGCCAGTACAAAGATAAATTGAAAATTGCGCTGTTAGGTGATGGGGACGCCATGAATTTTCATTATTTTGAGGGAAAAGACGTCAGGTCCCAAGAAGTGATCGATTTGGCACAGACAATGCCTTTTCTGGCGGAACGAAGGGTGATCATGCTGGAGAACAGCGGACTATTTTCCCATGGCGGAGAGGATTTGGCGGAATATATGTCAGCTATATCTCCGACCGCATATTTTGTGTTTGTGGAACCCACGGTGGATAAGCGCAGCAAACTTTACAAGGCAGCGACGGCAAAGGGGCGTGCCATCGAGTTTAAGGCACAGGATGAGACGACGCTGAAACGTTGGATACTTGGTCTTTTGAAGAAGGAAAATAAGAATATTACAGAGAGGGATTTAAATCTTTTTCTGGATAAAACAGGTTCGGATATGGAGAATATCCGTGGAGAACTTGAGAAATTGTTTTGTTACTGCATGGAAAAGGATGTGATTACGGCACAGGATATCGAGGCGGTTTGTACGAAGCAGGTGAGCAGCCAGATATTTGATATGATCAATGCGGTAGCGGAGAGACGACAGAAGGCAGCGATGGATTTGTATTATGATCTGCTGACGCTCAAGGAACCGCCTATGCGCATTCTTTTTCTGATTACAAGGCAGTTTAATCTGCTTTTGCAGGTAAAAGAATTAAGAAACAAAGGTTTTGACGCTAATACGATCGGCGAGAAGGTAGGGCTGGCAGGGTTTATTGCCAGAAAATATGCGGCTCAGGCGGCGAAGTTTAAGGAAGCCGATCTGCGCAGTGCGCTGACGGATTGTGTGGAAACGGAAGAGGCAGTCAAGACGGGCAGGATGAACGACGTAATGAGCGTAGAACTTCTGATTGTCAAATATAGTGCGGCTTCGTAGAAAACCAGCCTGTTTACATATATCTGAATTTATATATTGTGACGGAGGGAGATACCAATGATAGAACTGATATTTATTATTATTGTGTGTACGATTGTGTACAGAAGAGTTCAGAACGCGAAAGGAATCGGCGGTGGGAGGAACAACCGTTCCATGCCGAATACTACTGTGACTACGGCAAATCAGCAAAATAGCCGTCCGCAGAGTGTTCTGACACAGAATCGACAGTCTGATCCGTATGCCGGCGCTAATAGCAGGAAAGGCGTTTTCCTGCCGCATGGCGCAAAACCGCCGGTACAGAGAAGCGCTGCGCAGGAAGCGATACAGGAAGCCAAGGAGGACGGACATTCGACGACGGCTTATCTGATGGAGAAAGCGGAGGCGGATGCCAGAGAACATGCGAAAGAGAAATTAGAGGAGCAGAAAAGGTTGTACGAAACGCGTGGAGGGCTGACAGTGGCTGAGCGGTATCTGGAAGGAGAAATGATTCCGAACGGCAAGCGCTGCGTGAATTGCGGATATTGTGGGGCGGAGAATCTGATTCCGATGATACCGAGAACGCGGTACGGCTGTTATTTCTGCAGAGAGCCGCTTGGCTAATATTTCTGCGGGAAGCAGTTTTAGTTAGGAACAAATATGGACAGAGGGGAGCAAAGCGGCATGGAAAGAAGGATAGGAGGAATCAGATTTCTGTTTCCGGAAGGTAAAGATAAGGCGCTGACATTCAGCTATGACGATGCGCAGATTCATGACAGACGTTTGGTCAGTATTTTGAACCAAAATAATATGAAAGCAACGTTTCACTTAAACAGCGGAACGTTGGACACGGAAGGGTTTATTACGTCGGCGGAAGTGAAGGAACTTTATGTAAACCATGAAGTCGCCTGCCACGCAGTGACTCATCCCTTTTTTAACCAATTATCTAAGACGCAGATGATAGCGGAAGTATATGAGGATAGGCGTGCATTGGAGAGATGCTGTGGTAAGATTGTGCGCGGAATGTCATATCCTTTTGGGGAATATAATGAGCAGATGATTCGGACGGCGGAGGATCTGGGTATCGTTTACAACCGTACGGTAGGAAGCACAATGAACTTTTCACTGCCTGCCGATTTCATGCAATGGAATCCTACATGCCATCACGGGCAGGTGACGGACGCATTGATAAATGATTTCCTGAATGCTCCCGGATACCGCAATCTGTCGCTCTTTTATATATGGGGACACAGTTATGAGTTTGAACGGGATCATAATTGGGAACATATCAGCGGAATCTGTGAGAAACTTCGGGGAAGAGAAGACGTGTGGTATGCGGCCAATATAGAAATCTATGAGTATGTGACGGCGATGCGCTCGATGGTCGTATCCGTGGACGAGGATCTAATATATAATCCTACGGCGGTTACGTTGTATCTGTGTATCGGCGGCAGACGGGTAAGCTTAGCGCCCGGCGCGATGATATCAACCGCTGAGTGAGAAAGATGTTGTATAAACTAAGAAAAGAGGAACGGGATATGAGTATGAATATTGTGTGTCTGGATTTGGAAGGTGTTCTTGTGCCCGAAATATGGATTGCGTTTGCCGAGGCGAGCGGCATTCCGGAACTTAAGAGAACGACGAGAGACGAGCCGGACTATGATAAGCTGATGAAGTGGAGAATCGGTATTTTGAAAGAACATGGACTCGGTCTAAAAGAGATACAGGAGACGATTGCGACAATTGACCCTATACCCGGAGCAAAAGAGTTTCTGGATGAACTTCGCAGTATTACACAGGTTATCATTATCAGCGACACTTTCACGCAGTTTGCGGGACCTTTGATGAAGAAACTCGGATATCCGACAATCTTCTGCAACTCCTTGGAAGTTGCGGAAGACGGCGAGATTACAGGTTTTAAGATGCGTATCGCAGATTCCAAGCTGACGACGGTCAAAGCATTGCAGTCCATCGGCTATGATACGATTGCCAGCGGAGACAGCCATAATGATATGGGTATGATCAAGGCAAGCAAGGCGGGATTTTTGTTTAAGAGTACGGAGCAGATTAAGAAGGACAATCCGCAGATTCCGGCATATGAGACTTATGAAGAGTTGATGGCGGCAATCAGGGAAGCGCTTGCGATGTGAGAGGCAGTCATATAAGATGATGAAAGTATTCAGGAAATTCCTTTATGTGCTGATAATTTTGATGGCGCTTCTGTGCATTCTGATTATCGTGTGCGCCGTCAGACCGGATGTGACGGACAAAATCAAAGAAATCTTATACAAAGAGGACGATCAGGCTGTGTCGGCAGAAATATCCGCACAGCCTGAATCAGGTTCAGTTCCGGGTGAAATGAGCGCGGAAACAGACAATGATATGATGGAGAGCATAGTCTATCTTCCGGGAGATAGCGGTATAGGTGCGGCAAATACGGCGGAGAGAAGTGGAAATGCCGGCAGGAATCCGGAAAGTCGCAAGACAGCGGAAGGTGTGAACGGCGACGGCGTGTCAGAATATATTGCGCCTGACGAATCAGCGATTGTGATACCCGACAGTGTATCGGGAAAGAGCGGATATAAACAGATACAAGATGATGCGCGGCAGGTTGACGATGTGGCCGCGGGGGATATCGAGAGCAGGCTGGACGTCGGATATACAGGCGACGGAATGGATTTTGATGCGGTCTACTATCCGTATTATGCGATGTTAAATGACAAAGAAAAACATATTTACCGTCAGATTTATGCCAATGCAAACGGACTATATCCGGTATTCATGCCGGTGGAAGAAGTTACGTCGTCCGGGCTCAGGGATATTTTTGCCGCCGTGTACAATGATCATCCGGAATTGTTCTGGCTGGAAACAGCATACGTATGCAAATACAAGCGGTCAGGACAGTGTGTGGAGATTGACCTTGAATTTAACCGTACGGCGGAGGAATTAGAGAGCGCGAAGGCTGAGTTTGACGCGCAGGTAAATGCAATTGTGTCGCAGGTACAGAATCTGCCCGATCAGTATACGAAGGAAAAGGCGGTTCATGATGCGCTTATTGAGAGAATTTCTTATCATGCGGATGCCGAGATGAACCAGAGCGCTTATAGCGCGCTGGTGAATGGAGAGACTGTCTGCGCAGGTTATTCACGTGCTTTTCAGTATATTTTACAACAGCTTGGCATTCCGTGTTATTACTGTACGGGATATGCGGGGGAGAGCCACGCTTGGAATATCGTCGCTTTGGAGGATGGCTATTATAATGTAGATACCACATGGGACGATACGGATGGCGGGAATTATAATTACTTTAATAAATCTGATGAAGACTATGCGAACAGTCATATCAGACAGGAAATGTCTGTGTATCTTCCGCCGTGTAACGGACAGATGTACCGAATTGCTCCTGAAGAGCAGGATATGGCGCGTGATGAACTTAGAAGCCTTGGGGAGACCGGTCTTTCGGAAGAGCAGGTATTTACAGATATGAACGCGTATTATGCGGACTGCTATCGGCAAATTACTTCAAACGGCAAAGGGCATTACACTTTTACCAACGCGGTCAGGGGTGAGCAGTTGTTTGAAGAATGGAAAAGAAATTATGATTCAGAAGATTATCGACAGGCTTACATGGAGAATGCCATGACAGCGGCAGGCGCTTATCATTGCACGATGGCGCTTGGCGTGGAAAAACTGCAGGACGATATTTATCTGGTCACGCACGAAGTGATGTTGTCGGATTAAGCGGCAGGGTCAGGATGCGGTTCGGTATTGCTTATAAGTATAATAACAATAAAAAGAGAAGAAGGACGAAGGATAGAAGCGTTTAGGCGGTTTTGTTCTCCGTCTTTTTTGATGCATAAATATGTTATTGGCAATTGGAGTCCGTTTTATGGGACTTATGTTCTGTTATGCTTATATTACAATGTACCTAGATTAAAAAATAAACCTTTTACAAAAAAGTTTGTGTTTATGCTTAAACGCATAAGCTGAGCAAGAATGGTGATCAGAATAGAACATAAACGAAAAAGAAAAGAAAAGGAGAGAAAAAATGATGAAGAAAGGGTTTGGTATTGTTACGATTTTGCTGGTGTTTGTCATTGTTTTTTGCGTAAAAGGAACCGTGATGAGTAAAGAGAACCATGAGCGCGTTAAACAGAATCATTATTACGCGGTTTTGGAAGAGGAATATGTTAAACGGGCAGAAGAATTGCTGGATAAAGAAGGGTATATGGACTGCGGAATCAACTTTACGAGGGTAACATATGAAAGCGGAAGAAGAGAGTATACGGTTTTGATTCATCACAGGAAGATTGAGAACTTGCCGGAGGCGGAGAAGGCTAAGCTGTGGAGTCTGTTATCGCAGGTGGAGTTTCAGGACGAGGCGTGTAGTTTTCGATATGAGTTGTAATCACTTGACAAAACAGAACGTATGTTTTATAGTACATATACAGAACGTATGTTCTTAAAAGCGGAAATTTTGATTTTTTCATAAAGAGAAAGGAATGACATTTTCCTGATTTGGGATTATACTATTAGAGGCAGCGAAACGGTGTCAGGCTTTCGGTTTAAGAGCAGACCGTTTGAAGCCAGATTGGAGTATAGAATGAGAGCAAATCCCAAACCACAGGAAATGTACAGACATTTTAAAGGAAATATTTATCAGATACGCTGTCTTGCAACACACAGTGAGACGAGAGAATTGATGGTAGTCTATCAGGCAATGTATGACACGTTCCAGATATATGTGCGGCCGCTTACTATGTTTATGGAAGAGGTCGATCATGTTAAATATCCGGATGTCAGGCAGAAATACCGTTTTGAATTGCTGCAGGATATTCAGGACATGGAAACGATGGCAACGGTACAGGTGCAGAGTCATAGAACGGAAGAATCGGCTGCCGATTCTCAGTCTGTCTGTAAAGAAGATTCTTGCGCGGAACCTCAGTCTTACGGTTTCACGGAAGAGCCTGCACAGACACAGCCATATGTTCAGACGGCGGAATCAGATGAAGAGATGCATATTGATCCTCTGGTGATGGAGTTTTTAGATGCGAATACTTACGAGCAGAGACTTAATATTCTGGCAGCGCTCAGACACAGGATTACCAACGAAATGATTAACACGATGGCAGTCGCTGTCGACCTTGAGATTAAGGATGGCAGTATAGAAGAACGCTATGACGAGTTTAAGAACTGTCTGCTCACTTTTGAGAAGTATGAATGCAACAGATTGCGCTGATGTAGGCTTTGGCTGATCGGAAGGCATACGGTCATCTCCGGAGATTTGTCACGGATGATATGATATCGCCGTGATTTGCGGCAGGAGGTGTCTTATGGCTTACGATTTGGAGAACAGGCTGGTTGTGGGAGTATCATCGAGAGCGTTGTTTGATCTGACATATGAAAATACCATTTATGAATCAGATGGTGTGGAAGCGTATTGCAGATATCAGATTGAACATGAGGAGGATATCCTGCGTACGGGACCGGGATTTCCGTTGATTAAAGCTTTGCTCAATTTGAATAATTTACCTGAACAAGAGGGCAGAGTAGAAGTTATCATTATGTCGAGGAACAGTCCGGATTCTTCCTTGCGGGTATTTAAGGCGATTGAACATTACGGATTGAACATCACCAGAGCCGTGCTGGCAAGCGGTGCGTCGCTGGCACCCTATCTGTCGGCGTTTAAGACGGATTTATTCCTGTCGGCATATGAGGATGATGTACAAAGCGCCATAGATTCTAACATTGCGGCCGGTATCATATGTACGGACGGATTGCATACATATGATTGTGATCATCAAATCAGGCAGATAAGGGTCGCTTTTGATGGGGATGCAGTGCTGTTTTCCGATGAATCGGAGCAGATTTATCAGGAGTATGGACTGGAAGCCTTTGAGGAGAATGAGCGGCGTAATGCCAACAACCCGCTGAAAGCGGGACCATTTGCAAAATTTCTGAGAACCTTGTCGGAATTACAGAAGGATTTTACGACCGAGGAGGCGCCTATCAGGACGGCGCTTGTGACAACGAGATGTGCACCTGCGCATGAGAGAGTCATACGCACTCTGCGTGCATGGGATGTGCGTATTGATGAAGTATTCTTCTTAGGAGGTATCCGTAAGAAAGACGTGCTGCAGGCATTCGGTGCACATATATTTTTTGACGACCAATCAGTGCATACGGTTCCGGCTTCGGAAGTCGTTCCGGCTGCAAGAGTACCTTATAAGAAGAAGGTGCCCTTTGATGAGCTCGAGGAGGAACCGGACACCAGTTGAAAAAGTATAAGAAAGAGCAGATAGTAATCGAGCGGTTTACATAATACAAATATAGAATGAACTGCTCCGGATATACTTACTATTGCGTGACAGAAATATACAATATGAAATATAATGAGATAATTCCAGCAAAATTTATAGAGAGACCAAACCGTTTTATAGCGTATGTGGATATAGCGGGAGAGCGGACGAAGGTACACGTGAAGAATACCGGAAGATGCAGGGAACTGTTGAAGGAGCAGGCGCAAGTGTACTTGGAGAAAAGCGATAATCCTAACCGGTCTACGGCTTACGACCTTGTGGCAGTCCGGAAAGACGGAAGAATGGTCAATATGGATTCCGGTGCACCGAATAAGGTTGTGGAAGAATGGCTTAGAGCGGGAGGGCTGTTTCAAGATATCAGTCTGGTACGTCCGGAGACTGTGTTTGGCAATTCCAGATTTGATTTTTATGTAGAAAGTGCGTCCGGAACAAAAGCGTTTATTGAAGTCAAGGGAGTGACGCTCGAGAATGATCAAGTAGCGGCGTTTCCCGATGCACCCTCTGAGCGGGCCGTAAAACATGTGGAAGAGTTAATTGAAGCGCATAAGCAGGGTTATGATGCATATTTAATTTTTGTTGTCCAGATGAAAGATGTCAAGTATGTGGAACCTAATCGGAAAACGCAGCCGGCTTTTGGCGAGGCGATACAGAATGCCAGAAATGCAGGTGTACGATTACTCGCTTATGACTGTATCGTTGACGAGGATAGTCTTAGAATAGATGAGGAGATTCCGGTGGTAGTGGACAGTTTGGATTTGATTGCGAAGCCGCTTCTTACATGGTATGATTCCGGTAGAAGAATCCTGCCGTGGAGAGAGGATCCTACGCCCTATCATGTGTGGCTTTCGGAGATTATGCTGCAACAGACGAGAGTAGAGGCGGTGAAACCGTATTACGATCGGTTCATATGCAGGCTTCCGGACATAGAGAGTCTTGCTTCCGTTGAGGAAGAAGAACTCCTGAAATTGTGGGAAGGACTTGGATATTATAATAGGGCAAGGAACTTAAAGAAATCCGCAATACAGATTAGTACGGAGTATGGCGGCAAAATGCCGGAAGATTATGATAAACTTATGGAACTGACCGGAGTAGGCAGTTATACGGCGGGAGCTATTGCATCCATAGCTTTCGGGAAACCGGTGCCGGCAGTAGATGGCAATGTTTTGCGGATATTGTCGAGGCTGCGGGCGGACGATAGGGATATCATGGATATAAAAGTGAAGAAAGCCATAGAAGAGGAACTGCGCGCCGTGATACCTAGGGAACGTCCGGGAGATTTTA
>VSOA01000240.1 GCA_009774585.1 Lachnospiraceae bacterium | reverse complement strand
CGCTCTTAAGCATTATCGGTCTGGAGGGTAACGGATATTACTCAACGGCAATCAATATCTATACGATTATTCTGTTGATTTCCTCTTACAGCATTCCATCCGCAATCTCCAAGGTGATTGCACAGAAGCTCGCATTTAAAGAGTATCGCAATGCCCAGAGAGTTTTTCAATGTGCATTGTTATATGTTCTTGTTGTCGGCGGTATCGCGGCAATTATTACTTTTGTGGCGGCGCCTGTTTTTATGAGTAAGAGCGTCAATTCGATCGTAGCGCTCCGAGTTCTGGCGCCCACTATATTTTTCTCAGGATTTCTGGGAGTGTTTCGCGGCTATTTTCAGGCGCATGGTTCTATGATGCATACTTCGTTGTCGCAGATTTTGGAACAGATTATGAATGCTGCCATCAGTATATTGGCGGCATACCTACTGATCGGAATGGTAGCGGATGAGAGCGGGACGACGCAGGCAATCTACGGTTCTGCTGGCAGCGCGCTCGGCACAGGCGCCGGCGTTGTAACAGCGCTGGCTTTTATGTTCGGCATGTATATGTTAAACCGCAAGATGCTTAATAGGCGGGCAGAACATGACAGGACAGGGAGAGTTGACAGCTACGGTGAAATCTTCAAGATGATTTTCACGATTGTTACGCCTTTTATTTTGAGTACTTTTATCTATAACTGTTCCACTGTGGTCAATATGAATATCTACTATGATCTGTTGATTGATTATAAGAAGATTGATTCGGTGACAGCGCATATCGATTACGGTATTTTTGCGACGCAGGCGATATCGGTGGTCAACATTCCCATTGCCATTGCCTCGGCGATGTCTTCGGCGACCATCCCCGGAGTTTCCACGACGTATGTCCGTAAGGAGTACAAGAAGACGAGGGAACAGGTGTCCAAAGCGATCCGTATGACAATGCTGATTGCGATACCCGCATCGATGGGTCTGCTGCTCCTATCAAAACCGATCATGTATTTCATTTTTCCGCAGAAGGACTCGCTTGACCGTGCGTCGGGCCTTTTGGCGGCGCTGGCAATCACGGTTATCTTATATTGTCTTTCTACGCTGACGAATGCGGTCTTACAGGGAATCGGCAAAGTGAATACGCCGGTCATCCACTCGGCGATCGCACTGGTGGTCCAGGCGGTGGGATTGGTGCTTCTCTTGTGGTTTACGGATTTAAACTTATATGCGCTTGCCTGCGCGAATATTATCTATTCATTTGTCATGTGCTTATTGAATCAGATTTCTGTCAGAAAACATTTGAAATATAAACAGGAGCTTGTCAGGACGTTCATCATTCCGTTTATTGCAGCGCTTGTTATGGGGGTGGCGGCGTACGGCATCTATCACGGATTGTATATGATATTGCCAGTCAGCAGGGTGGCGTTGCTTGTTGCAATCGGCATCGGAGCGCTCATTTATTTTGCGATGATTCTTCTGATGGGCGGAATTACGGAGAAGGAATTAAGGATGTTCCCCAAAGGAACGATGATGGTGCACTTTGCGAAGAAACTGCATTTATTGAAATAGAAACGAAGATTTAATAAAATTTTATTACTGCGTATAAATGATTGTCCAAAAACAAATACTGTTTAGGACAATCATTTTATTATAGGAGGTAATCATATGGCAAACTTATCAGAGTTGGATTTACAGAATCTTCGTCATCTCATGGGCGGTTATGATGTGACACATTGCAAGATGAAAGAGTATGCGCAGTGCGCGTCGGACATGAAGGTAAAGCAGTTCTTTGAAAAAGGTGCGCAGTCTGCGAAGCAGAATAAGCAGCAGTTGATGGAATATTTGAGATAGGAAGGAGACCGAACTATGCAGATGGAAGAAAAGACAATGGTAGCAGATACCCTTACCGGTATCAACGGAGAATTGGTGCGCTTCGGTGAAATGATCGCACAGACAGAGAATAAGGAATTGAAACAGACGTTAAAACAGTTCCGTAACGCCTGCGAGCAGTCTCAGGAGGAATTATATCAGATCGCGCGTGAGAAATCTTATTATGTGCCGGCGGCAAAAGCGACGCAGGAAGAAATCGACCATGTGAAATCACTGTTCTCTTCTCAGACACTCTAATAAGCCGGATAGATTCAATTGTGGGTTTTGCTTCGCGAACCCGAGAAGCGGCAATCTATTATATAAGGCAAGTCGTATCCTTGCGCGGCTTGCCTTTTGCTCTGAATTATAGCTGTTTAATCCCTGAAATATCGGAATCAATCGCCATAGAATAGTTAGTGTAATAAACTACGAATCCGGGTTTGGCCCCTGCGGGTTTCTTCACATGTTTCTTCTGGATATAGTCGATTTCCACTTTATTCTGTTCACGTCCTTTAGAATAGTAGGCTGCAAGGCGCGCCGCTTCCTCAAAAGTGCGGTCGGGCAGTTCTTGTCCTTCGGTTTTGACGATGACGTGCGAGCCGGCTTTCTGCTTGGCATGGAACCACCAGTCGCCGCCTGTGGCGAATTTGAAGGTGAGCTCATCGTTTTGATAATTATTTTTGCCTACATACATGTGGAAACCGTCGCTGCTGATATAATGAAAAGGCTTGCTTGTGATTTTTGTTTTCTTTGTGCCGCCTTTTCTACGGATATAGCCGCTCTCAATCAGTTCTTCCTTAATCTGTACGAGGTCTTCTTCCTGCTGGGCAATATCCAGAGCGGCGAGAACAGATTCCAAATGTTCAATCTCATCTTTGACTTGTATGGTCAATTCAGAGAGCGCCTCATAGGTCCTTTTCATTTTACCGTATTTATCGAAATATTTCTTGGCGTTTTCCTGCGGTGTGAGTGTGTCGTCCAAGGGAATTGTGATCATTTCGTCTGTGTAGTAGTTTAATGCTTCCATGGATTTAGCGCCGGGTTCCACGTTGTAGCCGTAAGTGTTTAACAGTTCGCCGTATACTTTGTATTTCTCCCGCTTGTCCGTGTCCTGCATCTGTTTCATTTGCAGGTCGTATTTCTTGACATTTCGTTCTAAAGCTGTCTGCACTATTTTGCGCAGATCAACCGATTTCTGGCGAATACGCGTCACGATGCTGCGCTGCGCGTAATACTGCTCAAGGACCGTGCTGATGGAATCATATGTCTTTACTGTCTTATCGGCGTATAGCGTCAGAGGCAGCGCGGCAAATTCAATCGGTTCCCTGCCGTCGTAGATGATGGAAGGGGTAAAGTCACCTTCTGATATCTGTGTCATCATACCCACAAGCGTATCGTAGATTGCATGTAATGTACTTTCATCTAACACGTTGGCGGGCATGTCGCCGTCCACATGTGCGCGGTAACAGATTTCCTGCGCTATGATGGGAGACAGTCCAGTGTAGGAAGAATAAAGCGCTTTGTAAACTGCCATCGGTTTTTCATGCATATGGTCACGGAAGTTTACATAACTTAAATCGGCAAGAGGATTCCACTTATTCTGCGTTAAGGGGATAAAGTAATCCCTGCCGGGTAATACCTCGCGCACAGAACTTACCATGCCGGAGATATGCTTGACACTGTCGATAATTTTATCCTGATCGTCACAGAAGATGATATTGCTGTGTTTTCCCATAATCTCCACAATCAGCTTCTTGCTGCAGATATCCCCCAGTTCGTTTAAATGCTCCAGTTCGATATGAATGATCCGTTCCAGTCCGGGCTGCTTGATTCCGGTAATGCGGGCATTCTGTAAATGTTTGCGCAAGAGCATACAGAATCCCGGCGCCGTCAAGGGACTCGGCTTGTTCGTTTCCGTCAGATAGACAAGCGGCAGAGATGCGTCCGCAGACAGAAGAAGCCGGTACTGTGTACCGTTATTCTTGATCGTCAGCAGAAGTTCGTCACTTTCCGGCTGCGCAATCTTATAGATGCGTCCGCCAAGAAGCGCATTGAGAAGTTCTTTTGTGATATTTGCAATGGTGATTCCGTCAAATGCCATAATTATGCCCTGCCTTTATATCATGGTTGTCAGATTAACGCGGTAACGGCGAAAATCTTTGTTTCATGGTTAATGGTTATTATATTCCAGAAAATTGTACACTACTCTTACATACTTTTCAACTTCCTTGACTACTTCCCGTAATTATTCTATAATTAAATCTGTACGCACAGATTAAGCTGCGGATCAACAATACCAGTATATCTGTATGTGTGCATACAATGAGAGCGACAGTGTAGTAAGGCGATTTGCTGTGGCAGAAAGGCAAGTATACGACTATGATAAAAAGCATGACCGGTTTCGGCAGATGTGAGATTGCTAAGGGTGAGCGGAAGATTACCGTTGAGATGAAATCAGTCAATCACAGATATTTAGATGTCAGCATCAAAATGCCTAAGAAACTGAACTTTTTTGAGGCGGCAATACGAAGTGAACTGAAGAATTATATCCAGAGAGGAAAAGTGGACATTTTTATTGCTTATGAAGATCTTACGGAGTCGACTGTCTGCGTGAAGTATAACAAGGAACTGGCGGCGGAATATATGAAATATCTCGGACAGATGGCGGAAGACTTTGCGCTGGACAATGATATCCGTGTCTCCACGTTGTCCAGATATCCGGAAATCTTAAGCATGGAAGAACAGACTGTCGATGAAGAGGAATTGTGGCAGCTTTTGAGCGAGGCAATTAAGGGGGCGGCGGAAGGATTCGTGGAAACCAGAATCAAGGAAGGCGAAAACCTGAAAAACGACTTGGGCGAGAAACTGGATGGTATGCTCATTCATGTAGATTATATTGCGGAGCGTTCTCCTCAGATTATCACGGAGTATAAGCAAAAGCTGGAAGAAAAAGTGAAAGAACTGATCGAGGACGTAAAGGTGGACGAGAGCCGTCTGCTCATGGAAGTCACGATTTTTGCGGATAAAGTATGCGTAGATGAAGAACTCGTGCGGCTGCGGAGTCATATTGAGACAACAAGGGAGAACTTGATTCAGGGCGGCAGCATCGGTCGAAAACTTGACTTTATCGCACAGGAAATGAACCGTGAAGCAAACACGATTCTGTCTAAGGCAAACGACTTGGAGATATCTAATCGTGCCATTGAGTTGAAGACGGAAATTGAGAAGGTGCGCGAACAGATTCAGAATATTGAGTAGCAGATTCCGAATATAAGCAGCAGATTCGGTTGATTGCAGAAGAAAGGGCAGTCAATATGGGCAGACTGATTCATATAGGATTTGGTAATGTGGTAAATACCGGGAAGATTATTGCGATTGTCAGCCCGGATTCAGCGCCGGTCAAGCGCATGGTACAGAAGGCGAAAGAGACAGGAATGGCGATTGACGCCACGCAGGGGCGCAAGACAAAAGCGGTGCTTGTCATGGAGAACAGTCAGATTGTACTTTCAGCGCTGCTTCCGGAGACGATTTCAGGCAGGGCACAGACAGAAGGCGGGGAGACAGATGAAACGTAAAGGGATTTTGATCATAGTTTCCGGATTCTCGGGAGCTGGTAAAGGTACTCTGGTGAAAAAACTAATAGAAAAATACGACGGCTACGCGCTGTCGATTTCCGCTACGACCAGACAACCAAGACCCGGAGAAGCGGACGGCAGGGAATATTTCTTCCTGCAAAAAGAAGAGTTTGAGCAAAAGATTGCGGAGAATGGGCTTATTGAGTACGCGGCCTATTGTGACAATTATTACGGGACGCCGAGAGCGTATGTGGAAGAACAGCTTGAGGACGGTAAAGATGTAATACTGGAGATTGAGATTCAGGGTGCGCTCAAAGTAAAGAAACAATATCAGGATGCATTGCTTCTTTTCGTGATGCCGCCAAGCGCAGAGGAGTTACGACGCAGGCTCGTCGGCAGAGGAACGGAGACGCAGGAAGTGATAGACAAGAGGCTTCGCCGTGCGGCCAAGGAGGCGCAGGGAATCGAGGCCTATGATT
>VSOA01000239.1 GCA_009774585.1 Lachnospiraceae bacterium | reverse complement strand
TTCTTATTTTGTTCTTAAGTATATTTAAACCTCAATCTTCCAGATAATCCTGCAGAATCGGAAGGGACTGTGAGGAAGTGGGACCGATGATAATTTCACCTACGAGGTCGGATATGTGCAGATTAAGTTTGCCGCACATTCTGTTTAAATCAAGAGGATAGTATTTCTTGATTCTTCCCCGTGCGATGTGATATTTCGGCTCCACGGCAAAATCATTAGAGATGAACGGAGAAACGACTAAGCGGAATTCCCGTTCATTTGCAAATGACGGATGTTTGAAGGCGGCGGATTCCACCCATGCGTCGCTCATAAGATTTTGCAGTTTGGAAAGATTATCGGGAGATTGTCCGTCCTCTTTAAAAATACGATAAAACTCATCTACAAGGTGATGTTCACGCATATCGGCCTGATAGTATACTTCTTGTAAAGATACGACGCCGCCGACCATTTTCTTAAGCAGCGCCTCGTGGAAAGCGATGCAGACGCCTTGACCTAAA
Organism: Lachnospiraceae bacterium; assembly: GCA_009774585.1. GTDB lineage: Bacteria > Bacillota > Clostridia > Lachnospirales > Lachnospiraceae > UBA3282. The sequence continues at coordinate 5,396 of VSOA01000239.1, read as the reverse complement.
TGACCGTACCGTTCCCATTGTGCGGCGTCATCTCTGTATCTCGAAAAACACGCTGCATAAGCGGAGTAACTGAATTCCATTTCCATCTGCTCAATGAAGAAATTCTGCGCTTTACGGAGTTTGTCGGGTGTTTTGTCCATTCTCAGTTTCTCGATGACCGCTTTGCAGATACCATTGATGAAAAGCGTCATCTCAGAGGCATCATTCATGTTCAGGATATTGTTGAGACGCAGTTCTCCACAACGAATGATACCGTCAAATGCGGTAAAGTCAGTATAGTGGTACAGCATAGGTTTCCTCCATCGGGTTGATGATATGAATAGTACTGGTTCATTATTATTTAGTATAACACAAAGAGGACTTGTTTTGCACTGCGTAGTGAAGTATGATGATAGAGATGATGAGAACAATGGAGAAGGTTTAGAGCAGTATGATTCGTGTAAATCAGGTCAGAGTGCCGCTGGTTCACAGCGAGCAGGATATATTGCATAAAACAGCGAAAATTTTGCGGGTTGCACCGGAGAAGATTCAGTCATGGCAGATTATAAAGAAGTCCGTTGATGCCAGAAAAAAGCCGGAAATCCGAGTAATCTATTCGGTGGATGTGTGTGTGGAGTCTGAGAAAAGGGTTCTTGCCGCATGTAAAAGCGGGCAGGTAGATAAAGTGACGATAAAACCGTATGAATTTCCGAAGGAGGGGCAGGAACGGTTGGATTACCGTCCGATTATTATCGGAACGGGACCGGCAGGACTGTTTTGCGGCTACCAGCTTGCGAAGAATGGGTATAGGCCGCTTATTCTGGAGCGCGGGAAATGTGTGGAAGAGCGGATGAAAGATGTGGAGAAGTTCTGGCGGGATGGCGTGCTTAATCCAAAGTCGAACGTACAGTTTGGGGAGGGTGGCGCAGGTACTTTTTCGGACGGGAAGCTTAACACGCTTGTCAAAGATAAGCTTGGCAGAAACCGGGAAGTGCTAAAAATTTTTGTGGAAGCAGGTGCACCGGAAGAAATATTGTATGAGGCAAAACCGCATATTGGTACGGACATTTTGTGTAAAGTAGTGCGAAACTTAAGGGAACAGATTGAGGCATGGGGCGGAGAAATCATGTTTGATGCGCAGGTGACGGACTTGTGTATGGACGGAAAACGTATTACGGGAGTAGTGGTCAATAATACGGAGACAATTCCTTGTGAGACGGTAGTTCTTGCCGTCGGACACAGCGCCAGAGATACGTTTGAGATGCTTGATAAGAGGCTGGTTCCCATGGAAGCCAAATCATTTGCGGTGGGTCTCCGCATAGAACACCCGCGAAGACTGATTAATAAGATACAGTATGGGCAGGAGGAACATCCGCTTCTTCCGGCTGCAAATTATAAAGTGACGGCACAGACGTCTTCCGGCAGGGGCGTCTATTCTTTCTGTATGTGTCCCGGCGGATATGTCGTGAATGCATCGTCGGAACAGGAAAGACTGGCGGTGAACGGTATGAGTTACAGTGGGAGGGACTCGGATAACAGTAACAGCGCTGTCGTTGTCACGGTGACGCCGGAAGATTACGAAGATGATTCACCTCTTTCGGGAGTTTATTTTCAGAGGAGATTAGAAGAAAAAGCATATCAAGTTGGAGCAGGAGCCATACCTGTGGAGACCTACGGCGATTATCGGCGTGCCGTGACGGGTCAGAAAAGGGATTTGCCGGCAGTCTGTCAGGAATATCCGGGTTTTGTTCCAGCAGTCAAAGGGGCGTATCGCATGGCAAATGTACACGATATTCTTCCGCCGGCGTTGAGTGAAGCGCTTGTGGAAGGAATTGACTTAATTGGTCAAACAATGTGGGGGTTTGACGACGAAGGCGCCTATTTGTCAGGTATTGAGAGCAGGACGTCATCCCCGGTCAGAATTATGAGGGATGAGACGGGACAATCTTTCATACAGGGCCTCTATCCATGCGGGGAGGGCGCCGGCTATGCGGGAGGAATTACCTCTGCGGCTATGGACGGGATGTTTATCGCTGAGAAAATCGGCGCGCGGTATCAAAAGCCTGCATAACAGCAAAGTTGTTATTTCCGGCACGGCGTGAAAAGCGTCGAAAGCGGTATGCAGGGCGTTACTGCAAGATGATTTTTCTGTACAACTTATCTTGAACAAAGTATAATGATGAAAATACGGAAAACGGAGAAATATAATGTCAGATATCAGGGAAATGATGAAAGAGAAAGAGAGAATTGTGATTAAAATCGGTTCTTCGTCGCTGCAGCATGTGCAGACGGGGGATTTGGATTATACCAAGCTGGACGTACTCGTGCGGGAACTGTGCGATTTGAGAAATCGTGGGAAAGACGTGGTGCTCGTCACATCAGGCGCCGTGGCAGTAGGCAGAAAAGCGGTAATGATGCAGGATATTGAAAGTGATGATAAGACTTCGGTCAAGCAGGCCTGCGCTGCAATCGGGCAGGCGCGGCTGATGATGATATATCAGAAGATTTTTGCAGAGTATAATCAGGTGGCAGCTCAGATTCTGATGACGAAGAACACGATTATTGATAATCTGAATCGGTTTAATGCGCAAAATACTTTTGAGGAACTTTTTAAACTGGGAGTTGTGCCCATTGTCAATGAGAACGATACGATAGCAACTTACGAACTCGGAATCGGTGACAATGACAGGTTGTCGGCAATCGTTGCGTCTTTGATTGATGCCGATCTGCTGCTTTTATTGTCCGACATAGACGGACTGTATACGGATGATCCGAGACAGAATCCGGATGCCAGATATATTGAGGTCGTTGAGAGGCTGACGGAAGAACTGATGGAAATGGGGAAAAGCACTACGGGAAGCAGCGCGGGAACCGGCGGCATGAACACCAAATTGCAGGCTGCCAAGATTGCCAACAATATGGGCGTGGACATGGTGATTGCCAACAGCGCGGATATCAAGGTGATTCACCGCATTCTGGCAGGGCAGAATATCGGTACGCTGTTTTTGGCGCATAGGGAGGAAGGATTCGACCTGCCGTTGTATGTACAGCAGATGCATGATTAGGAGGAAGCGCGAAAATAGCATTGGAAAATGCAGGTATATGCAGACTATTTCATGATGATGCAGAATGAAAGAAGGTTTTTGGATGACTGTAGAGCAGATGACAAAAAGAATCAATGAATTATACCATAAATCACAAGCGGATGGATTGACAGAGGAAGAGAAGGAAGAGCAGAAACAGCTCAGACTTGCCTATGTCGCCAATGTACGGGCTAATTTGAGAGGACAGCTCGACAATATATCTATTGTGGAAAAGGACGGTTCCGTCACTGATTTAGGTAAAAAGTTTGGAGAGCGGAAAAAAGATGTTTTATGATGCGGGAAAACAAAAGAAAGAAATCCGCAAGAAGGTGTTGGAACTGCGGGACGCTGTTCCGGTATCTGACAGAGAACAATATGACACCCGGATTAAAACAATCGTAACGGACAGAAACGAATATCGCGAAGCACAGGTCATTCTCGCTTATGCAAGCTACCTAAGCGAGGTCGATACAGGGGCGCTTATCAGGCAGGCGCTTGCAGACGGCAAATGTGTGTTTGTACCGAAAGTTTCCGGTGACGAGATGGAGTTCTGGCAGATCGAGACACCGGAGGCGCTCAAGGAAGGATATCGTGGCATACCGGAACCGGAAGAGAGTATTTCTTTTCCAGAATGGGTAGAGAAACGAAAGGAAGCCTTAGTAATTAAGGTGATGATGTGGATGCCCGGCGTCGTTTTTGATGCGGAAAGACATCGTATCGGTTATGGGAAAGGATTCTATGACAGATACTTGAAGCATTTTTGCAATTGGGAGAAAACGATCTGTAGAAGGCATACCGGTACTGAAATTCGACTGAAGACGGCAGCGCTCGCTTACCAATGTCAGGTGACGGCGCACGTTCCATGTGAAACGCATGATATCAGACCGGATATGGTGATTACGGAACAAGGAATCTACTGTGAGTAACCAAAGACATAGGATTAACGTAATGCTTAAAATGTTGGCGAAATGGGCTGCATAGAATGGGAGTGTAAAAATGGATTATTTAGAGATGTTAGGACAGAAAGCTGCCGCGGCAAAATATGAATTACAGAAATTGACTACATTAGTCAAAAATGATGCGCTGCAAAAAACTGCTGATGCGTTGGTGAAAGAAACACAACGGATTCTTACAGCCAACGAAAAAGATTATGTGATTGCAAAACAAAACGGCATGACAGAAGGACTATTGGACCGCTTAAAGCTGACGCCTGAACGTGTGGAAGGTATGGCGGAGGGCTTGCGTCAGATTGCCGAGCTGGATGATCCAGTCGGTGAGATTATAGAATCTTTTGACAGACCCAACGGGCTTCATATCGATAAAGTCAGAGTGCCGATGGGGGTGATTGGCATCATATACGAGGCAAGACCGAATGTGACGGCTGATGCGTTCGGGTTGTGTTTTAAAACCGGAAACGCAGTTATTTTAAAAGGCGGTAAAGACGCTTTTTATTCAAATGAGGCAATCACGGAAGTAATCCGGGAGACTTTGACACAAAGTCAGATATCCGCCGATGCGATACAGCTTATTACTGACAATGACAGGGCGGTTACGACGGCGTTTATGCAGCTTAAGCAGTATGTGGATGTCTTAATCCCGAGGGGTGGTGCAGGATTGATTCGCGCCGTTGTGGAGAACAGCACGATACCCGTAATCGAGACCGGAACCGGTAACTGCCACATTTATGTGGATGAAGATGCGGATCTGGAGAAAGCGATTCCGATTATTCTCAATGCCAAAACACAGCGTATCGGCGTATGCAATGCATGTGAGTCATTGCTTGTGCATGAGAAAATAGCTGACCGTTTCCTCCCTGCATTAGGGAAAGCGCTTAGGGAAAATAACGTAGAGATGCGAGGGGATGAGCGGGTAAGAGCGTTGATTCCCGATGCGGTAGAAGCGACGCAGGAAGATTATGGTGCGGAGTATCTGGATTATATAATCTCCATGAAAACCGTCGTATCCGTGGAAGAGGCCATAGCGCATATTAACAGATATAATACGAGACACTCCGATGCTATCCTTACGGATAATAAGGAACATGCCGCGAAGTTTTTGCAGGGTGTCGATTCGGCATGCGTTTATGTAAATGCATCGACACGTTTTACGGACGGATTTGAATTCGGATTCGGTGCGGAAATCGGTATCAGTACGCAGAAGCTTCACGCCAGAGGACCGATGGGGCTTAAGGAACTCACGACCTATAAATATTTGATTAAAGGAAGCGGGCAGATACGCTGAACGGCTTCGTATCTGAATTTGCATAAGAAACAAAAATGGTAAGAGATATTGATAAGTAGTTGACATTCTGGTTATATTATATTACTATACATA
>VSOA01000238.1 GCA_009774585.1 Lachnospiraceae bacterium | reverse complement strand
TATCAATTCAAAATTGAAATTTCGGAAAATCTCTTTGCAATCTATACTCTCTGTTTCTGCCGCGTCGCTGCCTTTTTGCTCCACACGGTAAGCGATCCCATAATCCCTCGCGGCAATCAGCACCTCCTTGTGATGCTGCATTGGCATGACCTTCAAATCCGCCGGATGTTCGATATCCCGCAGCAGACCTTCCTTCTGTTCAATTTCGTCGGCAATCCGCTTTTCCATCTGGATCCGCCTGCTTTGCATCTTCTTCGTCTTGGCTCCAATATAAGCTCGCGCGCCCATACACCTGTCATGTTCCTTAATCGGGTCGTAACCTATCTTCGTCCTCTCATTTTTATCTGCCCACTCCATGGTTCTCTCTGCCGCCTTATTCAAACGACGGATTTCTTTCTTATGTTTCTCGTTCTCCGCTTCGTGAAACGCATCCATACGAGTCTTATTCTCCCACCATGACGAGAAGTTCCCGCTCTGCACTTCTATCGTACTCCTGTTTAATACGAGCACATGGTCGATACATGCATCCAGCAGATCACGGTCATGTGACACAAGGATGAATCCCTTCTTCTGCCGCAAATATTCCTTGACAATATCTCTCGACGCCTGATCCAAATGATTTGTTGGCTCATCGATCAGCAAAAAATCATTTTCTCCGGAAAAAAGAATCGCCAGCATCACTTTGGTTCGTTCTCCGTGACTGAGTGTCCGGAAAGGGCGGTAAATCACCTCCCCGTCAAGATGCAGCTTTTCCAGTTCGCACATAACCCTCCAGAGTTCACACTCCGGTTTCAAAATATCCATAAATTCAGCAAAACACTGTTCCATCTGTCCTTCCATAATGCGATAGGGAAAATAATCAAATATTACCGATGCGCTGATATGCCCTTGATACTCATTTAATCTTCCCGTCAAAAGATTTAAGAATGTTGTCTTGCCTTTGCCGTTTCTCCCGATAAATCCTAACTTCCAATCGGTGTCAATCAGAAACGATACGTTTTCAAATATATTGTCAAAGCTGCCTTCATAACAGAAAGTAAGATTTGATACGCTGATTTGTGCCATAGTCTTTCACCCTCCTTCTCATGTCTTCTTTGCCCGCATTCGCTTATGCGCGTCTTTCGCATAAGCAGATTCGCAAGGCTCCGCCTTACTCATTCGCGTTGCTCGTCGGAAGACATATCAACCATCCACTCGTGCAAGCACGGCGTCTGGCTGATATATCTTCCGACTCTGCTTATGCACGCAAAAAAAGAACCACTTGTTGCCAAATGATTCCGGATAAGCTTCTACTCATAAACACGATTCACTGTCTGATCGATTATACCGCGTCATATTGCGAAAGCAGCATTGAATCAATCATGCATCTATCTGTTATTTATAAACAAATAAAGAGCGGTTATGAGATAAAGAAACATAATCCACTTTTGACAACATAAAAATAAATTCGCGAGATTTGTCTTGCAAACTCGAACTCCCGCAATGGGACTGCTTCATGCTTCAAAAGTTGATTACTTCTCCATCTTTCCACCTCTCCCGTTTGATGATAATCTATTATAAATGCATGCCATAAGATTTGTCAACCATACTTGCAAGCATCAGTGCACTTCACATTTATAACTTTTCTTTGAACTCTATTGACAATTCCCTAAAGGCTATATTATAATTAGCGTTATATAACAATAATTATAATTAAGGAGTTGTATCAAGTGCCACCGAAAGCAAAAATTACAAGGGATATGATTGTTGACACTGCTTTTGAGATAGCTCGAAACGAAGGCGCAGAAAATATCAATGCAAGGACAGTCTCAGAAAAGCTGAATTGTTCCACGCAGCCCGTTATGTATCATTTTGCGACGATTGAGGCATTGAAAAAGACGGTCTATGCGAAGGCAGACAGTTATTATTCGGCATATCTGATGAATATTAATAACACGCAGAAAAATGTTATGCTTGAAATCGGATTGAATTATATACGCTTCGCGATCGAAGAACCACATCTGTTTCGTTTTCTTTTTCAGTCCGATGGTTTCAACGGAGCCACCCTGCTTGAATTGATAGATGCCGAGGAGCTTACACCTGTTATTTCGGCAATGCAGGAATCCGCCGGAGAAGGAAGTATAGAGCAAATAAAAGAAATCTTTTTGACAATTTTCTTATTTGTTCACGGGTATGCGAGTATTATTGCGAACAATTCATTGGAGTATGATGAGGAGCTAATAAAGGCTCATTTGGAACGGGCTTATAATGGTGCAGTATTGGCCGCAAGGAAGGATACGAAATGAGAAAGTTATATGAGAAAAGTGAAATAACCTTTGCGATAGTTTGGATTGTGGTTTATTGTATTCTGCTATCCTTAGCAAATCCGCTGAATAAAATAATTGGAACTGAATATTCTGCAAGTGCCGTTTTATGTATCTTACAGACTGTTATCCTTTTTATCTTTATTCGGAAGAACAGCTTATGGAAACGATACGGACTTTGCAAATCTTCTGCACCCGCCCGACGATTTCTTTACTATGTGCCACTTTTTATCTTGGCCACAGGAAATCTTTGGAACGGTATTGCTGTCAATTATTCGCTATCGGGAACTGTTTGTCGTATTATCTGTATGCTCTGCGTGGGATTTATCGAGGAAGTGATTTTCAGAGGTTTCCTGTTCAAAGCAATGGCAAAAGACAATCTGAAATTCGCAATTATTATCTCAAGCGTAACCTTTGGCGTGGGGCATTTGGTAAATTTATTCAACGGAAGCGGTATGGACTTAGTAAGTAATTTGTGCCAAATTTGTTTTGCGATTGCGGTAGGTTTTTTGTTTGTAACTATATTTTATCGTGGTGGAAGTCTGCTCCTCTGTATTATTACTCATTCTGCTATTAACACTTTCAGTACTTTTGCAAATGAAGTGGGATTTACGGTAGAAAAGCATATTATTTGTGTTCTTGTTATGACTGTACTAACTGTTGCCTACACTTTAATCCTCACAAAGACGCTTCCAGAAAATCAGTGTGCAAATGCGATTGACAAAGTAGATAAATGATCTGGTTTAGCTGCTATAAACACCGCTTTTCAGTTTTTCCCAGTATTCATTACCCTGCATATAACGAAACGATTCATCTCCCAAAAATTCCAAAAGCTTTTGCCTTAAACCTTCTGAGAATTCAGAATTCAGGTTTCACAGTTTTTAGCACCATATGTTGAAAAAGTTTGGATTTTGCAAAATCGCCAATCGTATCAATGCCATTCAAAATTTCGTGCATAAATTGCGCTGTCCATGCGACATCCTTTTCCCATACGGCAACATCCAATCCGAAACAAACCTCTTGATACTTCCCCATTTCAAAAGTGGACGCAGCCGAGGAAGAAACCTCAATAAGTTTTTTTGTCATTTCATGATTGCCGTCTTCCATTGTTAATTCATCCTTAAAAGACAAAAGTTCGTCTGTAGTAATATCAAGCAGCCATTTCCTCCTGTGTCATTCCTTTATTTTTTCTATATTTTTTGATGACCTCTCCTATTGCCATGTTTAACCTTTTCCTTCACGATTTCTGGATCAATCAATCCTATGGATAGTATATCTGATTGGAGTTCAAGAAACAATTGAACGTGGGTTAAACAACGGGAATTATTTTTTACTATCGCTCAACTTTTAGAATGTTCATGTCACATTCTAAAAATCTATGTCTTTCCCTTTTCGCAATTTGATGAACAATCTCTGAAAACCCTTCCGAATCTGATTCCAGCAAACCGTGCGTCATATTTTCCATTATAAACATCTGTTTATATGGCGCGTTCACTTCTTCAAAATATTGCTGTGCCAATTTGTAATTTGTTTGATAATCCTTATCTCCGTTTATGTTATAAAAAGGCACTTCGTAATTAGTCCTGCCCGTTAAGGAGAAGGAAGCAAATTCTTCAGAAACACAGAAGTCTGTATATACACTCATATCTCCTTTTAAATAATTAAACCAATCAATAATGGAATAGTTCGGATTAAATATTATGGTTGCGGCTAAGTTGTAATCAGACCCATTTACCATCATGTCATAACCATATTTTTGCATAATTGCATTTTTTGCAGCATAGTGTTCCATAGTAGCATTATCAGGTGTTAATTGATTTAGTAATTCCAATGTTTCGCTATCACCTTCTGCCCACAGCATAGCTTCCTGTATAAACGCCTCTTCATTTTCTAAGTCATCAACAAGTTGCCCTGTTCCAATAAAACATTCATAATATTCGGGATATTCAAGTACTAAATTTGCTCCATAAAGAGAGCCCCATGAATGCCCTAAAATCGTAATTTTATCTTTCAAGAGGTAATTAAGTAAAAATTCAGTCACTTCTTTTCCGTCTGCCATAAATAATTCTCGTGTTAACACGATATCATTTTGTTCCGCATCATAACTTTTTCCACAATTACGCTGGTCCCACGTTACCACAGTATATACATCCGCCCATTTTCTCGTAAACGCATAATCAATACCGCTTGTTGCTGAACCCGGACCGCCATGTAAATATAGCAAAACGGGATTATCTATGTCCTTTCCATAAATATTGATCCACTGCTTTGTGCCATTAACATCAATATACATTGACTCATTGATGCCGCCATCAGGAGTTTGATTATAAATTGCTTTCCCGATTGCTCTAACTATAAATAATGAAACAATTAAAACCAAAATAACAAGCAATATCCATTTAACGATTTTAAATATTTTACATTTTCTTTTCATTATAATCCGCCTTGCCCGTTCCCCCTATTCGATACTGACTGTCCTCATTGCGCTGGGTCGCTTTCCGCCTTTTGGTAGTGACGGTTAGTCCCACACGCGTAATACACGTTATATATTCCCCTCTGTATCTGCTTTGTCATATCCCACACGTCGCAATCCTGATTAGACAAGATTGTTACAGATATGTCTTCTTTAGGATAATAGTTAAATCTGGCGGCAACACCGTCATTCTGCCCGTCTTTATAGATACAGAAAGGCTCTTTCCTATCCGGCAGGAAAAGAAATTCAAACGCATACCCGTTTCTTTCATATAATCCGGGAATCCCCCTCCATCCGGCGTTCCCATAGGCGGAAAACAGTAAATGTTTTTCTTATATCCGACCACTTCTCCGTCTTCATCGTACAAATTCACATAATGTTTCCGTCGCGTCTTTTATTCTTCTATTTATCAGTTCCATATTTTGTCCTTCCATATCATATCATCTCCTGCTCAAAATATATTATTGTTCCAAAAATAAAAAAGACTATAGCCGTTAGTGCCATAGCCTTTTGGATGAAACGCCGAACTACTCATTCGGTCGATAATAGAATCTTCCCGACAATTCTTCCGTCCTGATTGCATTTACAAAAGCGGCTTCGTCCGCTTTCTTCACGGCGTTTATCACTTCTCTGCTCTCTTCTTTAGACACGACGGAATACACAACCTTTCTTTTCTCATGTTCATAGGAACCTTCACCACTTAAAATGGTCGCGCCGTGCATGCTGACCGTATTGATCGCCTGACATACTTTATCTGCTTTATTCGTTACAATAAACAGCGTCTGCTTCTGATATCTCTTATACATCATATGCAGAATCTGCGTGGACACATATTGATAAATAATCGAATATAAAGCTTTATCCAAGCCAAACAGCATACCTGCAATCATAATGATCAGGACATTAAAAGCCAGAATAAAATTCCATGCATCCACACCCTTTTTCTCTGACAGATAGATGGAAATAAAATCTGTTCCGCCCGTAGTCGCATTCATGGACAGACAAAGGCTGATGGCAAATCCGCTGATAATTCCCCCAAATATACTAATCAGCAGAATATCATATGTGACGGCAATATCCGGTATAATATCCGTCAAGATACTTGTCACCAGAATGGATAGGCAGGAATATAGTG
>VSOA01000237.1 GCA_009774585.1 Lachnospiraceae bacterium | reverse complement strand
ATCTAGTAGCTTGTGTCATTTTAGGTTTGAAATATATAAATAGGAGCACTTTATGAAAAATATTAAAAATTCTATTACGAAAGAACAAATTTACACTGATCCTTTTGGTTATACATATAAAGAGATGGTTTCTGCATTAGGTGAAACAGAATCAAAAATTTTTTTTTCAGAGTTGTATTCTAAGCAAAAAAATAATAACAATCACTTTACAATTCGGATTAAGGATAAATTTGATGGGAAAGATACAACGAAGTATGCTTTTGAATTGAGTGATAATTTCTGTATCGAAACTGTTTGTATTAAGCGGAAAACAGGTACAACAATTTGTATAAGTACTATGGTTGGATGTCCTGTAGGGTGCATATTTTGCGCCTCTGGAAAAAATGGTTTTATCAGAAATTTAACGCCTTCTGAGATAGTACAGCAAGTTGTTATGGTAAAGGAACGGATTAACAGGATTGTATTTATGGGTATGGGTGAACCATTGTTTAATTATGATTCTGTAATTAAATCTATCCATATACTCAGAGATAGAGATGGACTTAATTTTCCTACAGATGGAATTACTATATCAACTGTTGGTCCAGTACCACAGTTGAGGAAGTTAAGAGAAGAACATCTAAAGATTCAATTGACATTATCTTTACATGCTACAAACCAAAGAATACGTAACCTAGTGATGCCACACATGAAAAATTTTGATATTGAGGAAATTGTGGGATCTGTATTATCTTATTCCGATCGGCATAATAGAAAGGTTACGATTGCTTATTTGCTTATTCCGGGAATAAATGATAAACCTTCAGACGTACAACACCTTTCAAAATGGTTTGTGGGAAAGAATGTATTAATAAATGTTTTGCAATATAACGAAACTGAATGCAGTGTCGTAAAGAGACCTAATAAGCAGCAGTTGGTGGCGTTCAAAAAGAAACTTGAAGATGCTGGACTGTCCGTCAAATTAAGGGAATCAAGAGGTAATAATATCAAAGCTGCATGTGGTCAGCTGGTTAGTAATTTCAATAAGAAGAATCAAAGTGGAAAGCGTAAAAACGTAGTGATTCATCAAGACAATTCTAAAGATAAGAAAAAGGTTCGAGAAGATAACAACAAGTCAAACGGTTACAAAGAAAAGCACAACAAAAGAAAAGTGGTAAATAGAAAAAAGAAATAGAAAAACCTTTGAATGTGCTCTTTATCGGACGTATATTCTTAAAAGATGTTTCTGCTTGATTTTTTAATAAGCAAACTCATCTTCTAGTTAGTAAAGGAAATGATTTTATGAAAATGGCAGATATGCACATACATTCGACTTTTTCACCAGACGGTGTTTCTTCTATGGAAGAACAGTGCAGACAAGCAGTAAAACAGGGGGTATCTATTATTTGTTTTACAGACCATGTGGATTTTAACGCTGTGGAACTTAATATGGGAAGAATAAAAGATAATCGGAAACAAAATTTTAAAGTTGATGAATATCTGTCAGAAATCGAACGAATGAGGTTTTTATTCCCTGAATTAGAAATACTAAGTGGAGTAGAGTTTTCAGAACCGCATTTGTTTTGTGATGAATTCGAACAGTATACAAAGCTACCTTTTGATTATATTTTAGCAAGCATTCATCACTGCAAAAATGGAGTTTTTCCTGGGGGGATAAATCTTTCTGAAAGTCAGGCGGTTTTGGAATACTATGATTTTATGTTAGGATCTCTCGAACGATGCGAATTTCAAGGAATAGCACATATGGATTTTCCTAGATTGTTTTTTGATAATTGGAATATAGATGAAAAGATACTTTGCCGAATATTACAACTTGTTATTTCAAAAAATATAGCACTTGAAATAAACACTTCCTCAATGAATGAAAACTGTTATGATCCTATGCCGTCGGTAAGAATCCTAAAAAAATATATAGATATGGGGGGAAGAAGAATAGTTCTTGGGTCAGATGCACATAACTCTAAAAGAATAGCATATGGGTTTAATAGCATTATTTCAAAGTGGCATAAGAGTTTAGATATAGGTTACATTAAAGGCAGGGAATTTTATAGTTTATAAATAATCGGAGAGAATCAATGAAGCGGAGAGAAATAATTTTAAGTATAAATCCTTGTGTGTATGGATTGAATTATCATGATCCGTCCATCGCCATTATAATAGATGGAAAAGTGGCATATGGAATTGAAGAAGAAAGGATTAATGGAATTAAAGGGTCAAAAGGAATGTTTCCTACTAATTCCATCAAAGAAGGATTTAATTATTGTGGATTATCTTGGGAAGATATTACCGGAATAGCTATCGGTTATAGCCCTAAATTGTGGATGAAACGGTTGGCTCTTGAATTGTCAAAAATAATAAACGATAATATGACAGTTGAAAGCTGTAAAGTTAATTATAATGCCACTAAAATTATGGATAGGATTATTTCTGCGAATCTTTCCAATAGATATCTGTTTTTTTGTGACGAAGAAAAAGTAAATCAACTTATATTTGAAAAGTGTGGAATGCCATCAAATTTGAATATACCGATTTCTTATTTCGAACACCACCAGTCGCATGTTGCATCTAGCTATACATTATCTGGATTTAGCGAAGCGATAGGTGTTGTTGTAGATGGTATTGGAGAAATAGCTGCTACATCATTGTGGAAGATATCTAATAATAAATATGAAAAAATAATGCAGTTGGATTATCCTAATTCACTAGGTTACTTTTATGCTCTTGCAACACGTTTTCTTGGGTTTGAACCGTGGTGTCATGAAGGTAAAACTATGGCTCTAGCAGCTTATGGTCAAAAGGATCAAGACATCTATAATTTGTTAGAAACGATTGTGAACGTGAATAATGAAATCTACGATGTGAGTCGATTTATAAATGATAATGCAAGAGATTTCTTGATGGTAGACGAGGAGAAAGCAGTCAAATCACTCGAGCGTATGTTGGGATTTTCGGCTCGCAAAAAGGATGAACCAATAACAAAAAATCATGTAAATTTTGCTTGGGCTGTTCAAAATATTTTGGAGCGTTGTGTTACAAATCTAGTAAATTATGCTGTTAAAATAACAGGTATAAAAAATGTATGTGTAGCCGGAGGAGTGTTTATGAATTGTAAGATGAATATGGTTATCCGAGAAAATTCACTTGCAAAAAACTTTTATGTACAGCCACTAGCTGGAGACTTAGGGTTGGTGATTGGTTCTGGAATGTTAATGTCAGAATGTGCAAATAAAGAGATATGCACTTGTATTGATTATGGACCAGACTATTCTGATGATGAAATAGAGCAATTGCTTGTTGCTCGAAATGCTAAATACGTTAAATGCGATGATATAGCGGACAATGTTGCGAAACTAATTGCTGACGGCAAGGTTGTATGTTGGTTCGAAGGAAGGATGGAGATGGGGGCACGTGCTTTGGGGAGTAGATCTATTCTGGCTGATCCAAGAGAGGCTGGTATGTCAGACAAAATTAATGAGCTGGTTAAACATCGAGAAAAATGGAGGCCTTTTGCCTGCTCGGTACTTGAAGAATACTGTTCAGAAATATTTGAAAACTATGACAAAGGTAAGTCTTATCCTTTTATGATAGAGGCATTCACTGTAAAACCTGAATGGAGGAAAAGAATTCCTGCTGTGATACATAGAGCTGATAACACATCGCGCCCACAATCTGTAAATACGCATTGTAAAGTATTATATCATAGAATGATATCATATTTTTATCGGTTGACAGGTTGTCCGTTAGTATTGAATACGTCATTTAACGATAAAGGCCAACCAATTATTATGACCCCGGATTTGGCGGTTGATTTTTTTGATAAAATACCTGTTGATGCTTTGGCGATTGGACATTTTTTATTACAAAGAGAATAGAAATTTTTATGGGTGACTCCTAAGAAGTTTTTGTTATCTATTTGGAGTTGAGGTAGAGATAATGAATGATATGAGGTTCTACAGAAATTACTTCAGTATGGAGAGAGAAACAACATCAATTATTGTTCAAAAATCGGAGATTCATGATTCGATTTTGAAAATTGATGGATATAAGCATTCAATGGTTCAAGTTATCTCTCTTGCGATTGCGTTGAGGTTGTGTATAAAAATTCATAATCCTCCACTTGTGAGTGATACATATGTTTTTGCAGACATAGTAAAATCGTTAGGTGGCAGAGTGATTATCGATGATGAACTCGAACTCGTCATTGATGCTAGATATATAAGTAATTCCATTATTCCAGATAATTTAGGAAAATTGATTCATGGATCAATGTATTTGTGCCCAGCACTGTTAATGTCAATAGGATCGTTTGACTTTTTTGGGTCTGGAGGGTGTCAGATTGGTAGTAATGAAGAAAATAATCAAAGACCAATTGGTCATATTCTTTCGGTAATGTCTTTGATGGGGACACATATTTCGCAAATTGATGAGAGAATTCATGGAGAACTTACAAAAGTGAATGAAATCTCTGAAATTGATATAATGGATTACTCGACAGAAACCGATGTCCTTTCAGGACCATTGGTGGGCGGTGCAACAAAAGTGTTTTTGATTATGTCTCTCAGAAATTCATATTTTGTAATTAGGAATGCTTATCTTAAAACAGATGTAATGGACATGATTCGCTTCTTGGAGTTTGTTGGAAAAAAGATAAGAATTTACGATGGCGATATATACATTGAAGGTCATGCACGGCATGATGAGATTATAGACTCTTCATTTATGTTGACGCAGTGCATAAGTGAAATTATCACTTATTCTGCTTTGAGTATTGCTGCGAGGAAGAAAATCACGTTTCGAGACTTAAATCGTGAAATAATAAGTGCTGGACTACAACCTGAATTTGATGTGATGAAACGGATGGGAATTACTGTAGATTGGTTTAGCAATGATTTGAGTTTTTATCCACCAGAGAAGCTTAATGCTGTTAATATTTGTGTTATGCCTAGAACGATTCAGAGTGATCACCATCCTTTTTTTGCGCTTCTTCTTTTATTGTCAAATAATGAGTCTGAAATTACGGAAAATGTTTGGAAAGACAGGTTTAGATATGCGGAGAATCTAAAAGAGATGGGAGCTGATATGCAAATTGAAGGAAATAGAATTCGAATTAAGCCATCGATATTAAAAGCAACCGTTAATCCATTATCTGCTTTTGATGTACGTTCTGCAGCAGTAACTCTTTTGGCTATTATTTTATCCAATAGTTCAGTGGAGTTAAGAGAAGCCGAACATATCTCACGTGGTTATAGTAGATTAAGTGAACATCTTTCTGATATGGGGGTGCAAATCCGATACGTGTTTGAAAGAAAAATTAGATAATACGAGGGAACAATGAAAATTTTATCATATCTTAATGTTTCGAATGTAGATGATATTGAGAGCGATTCTGGATATATCTTTAATTATACATTAGCAAAGGCACTTTCAAAATTGAATTGTGATTATAGAATTATACTGCCTTGTGTTATTAAGGATTGTTCCAGTAGATTTTGCGAGTCAGGAAAGTATTTTGTGGATATGGGATGTACAAAATACGAAGCTAGATATCATTTTGAATGGGAGAAAGTTTTATCCATCATTATTAACTTTCAACCTGATGTAATATTTCTTAATCAAGTTGAATTTACAGCTACATTTCGTGTGTTGCTTGATGTAAATGGATTAAAAAAAGTGAAAATATTTACATACTGCCATTACCCCGCTATTCATCTTGCATCTAATGATGAAGTCATCATTGACTATACATTGAATGATAATAATATCGGTGGAAACATAGTTTTTAATATTCTATCTGCGGTGAACATTGCAGATGTATTTGCAATACAAAGTGATTTCGCGAAGAATTTATTATTGAGTTTCGCGAGAAAACATAATTTTCAACTAGATAAAGAGATACATATCATTGAGCCTGCTTATGACGAAAACTTGTATCTTCCGATAAATAG
>VSOA01000236.1 GCA_009774585.1 Lachnospiraceae bacterium | reverse complement strand
ATTATATATGGCATTCTTTTTTGCAAACTCAACGGCAATGGGATTGATATCAATCATGGTAACATTCTCAGCGCCTGAAAAATGTGCTGCATATATTCCGATTACACCATAGCCGCAACCTAAGTCCAAGATTTTCTGCCCCGGTTTAAATTCTATTTTGGACAGCATTGTTACGGTTCCTTTATCGATATCATTTGGTGAAAATAGGGAATGCTCCGTATACATATTAAGACCTATTCCATTTATAGTACATTTTATCATATTGCACGCTTAATATCTCTTTCGTAATTTTGTATAAAGCGAAACACTTGCGATGCGTCATGAGCATGTTTTGTATCATTTATATTGATGAAATATGCCCCGCACAGAATTTCTATACATGCCATTACACATGGAATTGCGCCTTTTTCTTCTTTTGATAGAAGAATCATGCTTTCGTAACCTGCAATGGCTGATTTCACAATTTCAATCCATTCGGTTTTGGTAAGGGACGCCTCTGTTTCTTCTGCTAATAATCCTGTCAGAAAATAACAAATGTCAAATATTCTAATATTTCTCTGGCTCAGATCGAAATCAATATATCCGGAGAAACTGCCGTCAAAGAATAAGAAATTTCCGAAATGTACATCCCTGTGAATTAATTGTTTCGGCAGATGCTCATATACGCTTTCTAACAATTCTACTGTTTTAGCATATTCTTCTTCGCTTAGTATCTTCCATTCATTATTTGCTAAAGTTTCCCATACCCATCCTTTCATTTCTATTAACAAGCTATTATCCCAAAATTCAATTTCTTTTTCGCATTTCATAAATGCGGTGTGTAACCGTGCAATAGCACAGCCCATTTTCCAAGCGGTTGATTTGTCTTTGCAATTGGAAATATTACTTCCCGGTAGTTTTTTTGACATAAGGAAATAAGTGTTTTGGTAAGCAGCATAGTTTTCTCTATTTTTTGTAATGACTGTCTTTGCAACCGGAATGTCGCAGTCTGATAATACTTCGGATATTTTTAGATTTCTTTCCAACTGCTTTTGGTCATCATACACTTTGATTACATAAGAGTGATTAATTTCCCATGCAGAGGGATATATTTGCAATAATTGTTTGTTTTCAATTCCCCATAAAGGTAAAATTTGTTCTATAATTTCTTTCATATTCTGATGTTTCACCTTTTCTTTTGCAAGAATCCTTCTGATGCTTGCTTGTGACAAATGATAGATCTTTCCAAGCTGTTCGTTCGTTCTTCCTTCAAGATGCTTTAAATAGATATGCTGATTGCGCTTTTCTAACTCAATCTCATAGTCGGTCTGCTGCTTTACCGTACAGAAATTTTCTTTTGGTATATATAAATAGCCGCCTTGATAATATGCCTGAATCATGGAAAGCAGTTCTTCGGGTAAAATATCATTTGCATTAACGTATTTCATAGATGGCGCTCCATAAGTGTATTTGATTTTATTATAACAGATGATAACTGCCCATCGTTGATTATATCCGTTTCTGCATGGAATATAATCAGCAATGGGCAGCCATTGGAAATTTATGGTGTAGAATTTTAATGGGATGAGATAACATAATAGTCCTTATATTCCCGGCCGTCATCCTTGCCTATGATTGCTTCCTCGGATAACTGAAAGCCGAATTTCTCTACGGCTGTTATACGCTCAGCTGCAAAAGGCGGAACTTTGGTAGCAACCATCCTGCAGTTGAACAAGTCATAAGCGGGCGGCACGATCAGAGATAGGATTTCATGGATGCAATCGGTTTGCTCATAATCGCTTCTAAGGTCCAGCCGCAGAAGGCCGCAGTTGTTGAAGTAATCTTCTGCCTGACGGTTGAATAATTCAATCGTGCCGATGACATGTCCGTTGTCTTTCTTTTCGAGTTCGCGAAGCGAAGCTTGCGATTGAGGGAAGTTCAATTTTGGGGCAACAATTACCCAGCGGATAAACCAGCCTTCAGTATATGCCTGCAGCCAGAAATCCACGGCGCTTTGCATGCGCTCAGGAGTGGTGTAGTGGAAATCGTCACCGTTACAGTTATCACCGTTAAACAAGGGCACAGCCTTTTCGTCGGAATACACGAGAAGAAGATCCTTTACGTCTGCCGGTTCAATGAGTCTTAAGAGATAGTTTTCGCTTTCAAATACAGGACATTTCTCATATGGGTTTGTCATTGTAATACCTCCGTTTCTTGTTTGCGCGGAGAAGAGCGAAGCGTCGGCTGCTCTCCTGCGTGAGTCAGAATGTTTGTGATACAAATATATCATGCGATATACGACAACAGAGTGTCATAATTAGAAAATATAGCGCTTCTTATAACAGATTAACAGCGATTCCCAGACTGGCAGATAGCAAAATCATTAAAATAGGGGAAACAGATTTTTGCTTTGTCTTGTTGATAAAGAGACCGATTGCGGACAATATCAAGAATATCATAATTTTGCCGCCATGAAACTGCAACGAATCTGTTATGTATTCAACACCGCAGAAAACCTTTAGGCCCATGATAATTGCCGTTGCCAATATCAAGGCGGCAATACAAGGGCGTACGGCAGCAAGAAAAGCCTTGACGCCTGCATATTTCAGGAGGTTTTTAACCCACGCGGCAATGACAAGAATGATCAGGAAAGCTGGCAGTATGACGCCGAGAGTCGCCAGAAAAGAGCCGAGGATATTTCCTTGCGCAGCGCCGATAAAAGTAGCCATATTTACGGCAAGCGGTCCCGGCGTCGATTCGGAAACTGCGATCAACGTCATAAATTCGCTTTCTGTCAGCCAGTTATTTTTCAATACGGTTTCACGTATCAGAGAAATCATTCCGTAACCGCCGCCGAATGAAACTGCGCCGATTTTTAAAAAATGTAAAAATAATTGAAAGTAGATCATTTCTTGCAACTCCTCACATGTTTGATATAATATCCTGCGACGCCTAATGCTCCGCAAATCAGAATGTAGAATACTGTGGAGAAATCGACAGACAGCATAGAAAATACCAGCATAGTGATAAACACAATGATTGTAACGGCAATATTGCAAAACGTCTTCGGTACGACTTTTACCATTTGTATCCCGGAAGAAAATATTAAGTACACCACACAGGCTTGTATGCCGTCAAGCGCATAGCCGACATAGGAGAATTTCATAAAATCTTCGAGAAAAGAGGAAATGACATATATGATTATAAAAGACGGAATGCAGACGGCGATTGTTGATGCGAGGGCGCCCCGGAATCCCGCTGTGTGATAACCAATATAAGTAGCGCTGTTGATTGCCACCGGTCCCGGCGTCGATTCCGCAATGGCGACCATATCAAAAAAAGTATCGTCTGAGATCCATTTCTTTCGGGAAACAAATTCGTTTTTTAACAGAGCGATCATTGCGTATCCGCCGCCGAAAGTAAACAATCCGATTTTAAAGAAAGTAAAAAACAATATTGCAATTTTTTTCATGGTAAATCCTCTTTTCCGGTTTAGATTTCTTGATACAAATCAACAATTTCTTTAGCTGCCGTGAGAAGCCGTTTTCGTATTTTCTCCGGAGAAATCACTTCGAAATGATAGCCAGCTTACTTGCGGACGTTTTGCCGTGATTGAGAAGATATATAGTAATGGCGTATAGACGTTCGATTTTCATGGTCGTTCCTTCCTCTTGATTCAGTATAAGTGATAGCATGTATAAATTCAATAGTACGTTCTACGATTTGCTGTCAGGAAAACGTCTGACAAAATGAACTGCTGATATGGCATAATAGATATTGTTTTGCAGGGAATTACTCCAAAGAACCAGTTGCAGGTAAGAAAGGGATGTGGGATAATCTATCCATATTGGAAGAAATAGGGAATCGGAGGGAGAACAATAATGAATGCCTGCAGACTGCTTTTGTTTGATTTAGACGGAACACTGCTCCGCAGTGACAAGACGATTTCTATAAGGACTTTGGAGGTGTTACAAAAGTATAGGAATGCAGGTATCCTGATTGGGGTGTCTACATCGAGAAGCGAACTAAACGCACTTTCTTTTGTAGAAGAATTACGGCCTGATGTGTTGATTGCAAGCGGAGGAGCTCTTGTGAAATACCATGACGAGTATATATACCGGGCGGAATTTTCTGCAGAAGAGACGAGAAGGATGATAGCTGAAGCCAGAGAAGTGTGTGGAAATGACTGCGAGATTACAATTGACACCATAGATGCTCATTACTGGAATTATAAGATTGACCCCAAGAAACAGGATAAAAGCTGGGGAGACAGCGTGTATACGGATTTTGCGGATTTTCAGGAAAGTTCTCTTAAGATGTGTGTGGAAATCTTTGATGAGCAACAGGCTGTGCGGCTGGGTGAGAAGCTGTATGATTGCGACAGCATCCGCTTCTCGGACGGATATTGGTACAAGTTTACGAAGAAAGCGGCAACGAAAGAAAATGCAATATCACAGATCAGTGCAGTATGCGGCATCGGAACAGATGAGATGACTGCTTTCGGTGACGATTATGCAGATATCGGTATGCTCCAGTTGTGCGGAAGAGGTATCGCTATGGGGAACGCAATCAATGAAGTAAAAGAGAAAGCGGACCTTGTGATCGGCAGTAATGATGAGGACGGGATCGCAGAATATTTGGAGGACTCCTTCTCCTACAACAAATAATTATTTTCCCTATCTGCAATCTGCAAGGTCACTAATTTGTATGTTGCGTATCCACCTACAACCAGTGGCTCCGCCTTACAGATTGCTTCAGCTTCCTCACGGCTTTCCGTTTTTAGAATATACATGCCTGCCATTCCCGGATAGCCTTTAAATACACCGCAGATTTCCAGTTTCCCTTCATCGTCCAGCCTCCGTATATTCTCGACATGTTCAGTTACTACATGTTTTGTCATCTTATTATAGGTCTTGCTTTTTTCGATAAGCATCATGTACATCAATTTGTCCATATGATATTCTCCTATGCAAGTTGTTTTTGTTATAGGAACAGTATATCAGTATTATTGCGAATAACAAGCATAAGTATGGAAATTATATAAAAAATCTGCATAATCACTTGACCTTATACTTACTATACCCCTTATACTCAGCTTAACAAGCAAGCGAAAGGAGAAACAACTCTGGTGAATATCAACGAACTGGAACGTCTTACGGGAATCACAAAACAGAATATCCGCTTCTATGAAAAGAAGGAATTGCTCCATCCGGTTAGAAATACGGTAAATAATTATCGGGAGTATACGGATGAAGACCTTACCAGACTTAAGACAATTAAGCTTTTAAGAAAATTGGATTTCTCATTGGAAGATATCCGGAAAATTTTGTCGAAAGAGGCATCGCTTCATTCAGTGCTCGAAGAACATCTCGAAGAATTGAAAAAGCGGCAGCAGGAACTGAGCGCTTGTATTGATGTATGTATGGACCTGCTTGATACAGAAATAGAATCGCTTAATTTGGATGAAACGCTTGGTAAGATGGACAGGATGGAACAGAAGGGAGGCAAGTTTATGTCGATTATAGAAGATTACAAAAGATTTGTCGTAGCAGAGAATAAAAGGCGCTTTTCTTTTAAACCGGATACAATGGTACAGAATCCGCAGGAATTTACGGAAGCGCTCATGCACTATGCCGATGAGAACAATTTGAAACTGGTTCTCACGAAAGGAGGTATGTATCCGAATTTTGAACTTGACGGAGTGGAATATACGGCGCATCGTGCCTTTGACCGGTTCGGGGCAACAATCCACTGCACGATGGTGCATCCGGAAGAAGCAGGTGCGGACGAGATTTCGTCTGGAAGAAAAATATTCTACCGGTTTCTACACGGACCGTATTGGTTTTTGATTCTTTTATTTATCTGGATGGCAATCAGCAGACAGAGCCTTGGCTGGGCAGCGCTTGTCGCTATCATGATCTTCCCGTGTCTTGGATGGGTGTTCCCGAAGGTCAAATAGAGGAATTGTATGATAAAATAATAT
>VSOA01000235.1 GCA_009774585.1 Lachnospiraceae bacterium | reverse complement strand
GTATTTATGATACCGCTTGTGGTACAGATGATGCGTTTCTTCTATAAGAAGGTGACACTTCCCCTCAGACAGTTGATCACCGCGGCTAATGCGGTGCGGGAAGGAGAACTCGGCACGCAGATTGTGAATGAGGAAGACAATGAAGAATTCTGGCAGGTAAAGGATTCTTTTAACCATATGTCTAAGCAGCTTAAGAATCAGTTTGATAAGATTTATCTGGAGGAAGTTGCTCTAAGAGACGCTAAGATTATGGCGTTGCAATCTCAGATTAATCCTCATTTTCTGAATAATACCTTGGAGATTATCAACTGGGAGGCGCGCTTAAATGGCAATTATAAAGTGAGCGGCATGATAGAAGCGCTTTCCACGATGCTGGGGGCGACCATGAACCGGAAAGAAGAGCAGTTTCATTCCATGGCGGAGGAGATGGCGTATGCGGATGCCTATCTCTATATCATAGCCCAGCGTTTCGGCGCAAAATTTAAATGTACGAAGAAAATGGATGAGCGCCTGATGAATGTTCGGGTGCCGCGTCTGATCATACAGCCTATCGTGGAGAATGCGGTGGAACATGGAATGGATATCACGAAGCAGGGACGATTGGATATCCGGCTTTTTGAGCGGGAGGACGGATATTTGTGTATAGAGGTGGAGGATAACGGACATTTGACGAAAGAGGATAGGGATAAGATTGACAGGCTTTTATCGCCGGATGCGGAGGTGTCCAAAGAGAAGCGTGTAAGCCTCGGCATTCGTAATGTTGACCAGAGATTGAAGATGATTTATGGCGCGGATTGTGGATTGTTTATAGAAGGAAATGATAAGGAACATACCGTTAGTACAATTTTGTTAAAAACAGATGTGCCAACAGAACAATAAAAGGCAAAAAAGCACAATCTGAACAATTACCCTTTCTTTCTTAACGGAGTATGATAAGACCATAGATGAAACACGCATCTCAAAACGAAAGGGAGGAAAACATATGATGAGAAAAAGAGTAATCGCAGCAATGCTCGCAGGAGCAATGGTATTATCCGCAACAGCATGTGGCGGTCAGGGCGGAGAAGGAAATGCACCGGCAGCTGCTAACACAGAGAACGATGCGGCAAGCGATGCAGCAAGCGATGCAGGCAGCAGTGATGCAGGAAGTGATGCAGCGCAGGAAACGCCGGCAGCAGAGCCGACAGGTCCGGTAGAATTAGTAGTAACAACCACATTTGCCGGTGAGGACACTAACGCACAGAACTACAAAGACGCGGTAGCGGCATGGGAAGCGGAGACAGGCAACACGATCGTGGATACTTCCGCAACATCTTCTGAGACTTTCAAGACGAGAGTTATTACGGACTTTGAGACGGGTTCCGAGCCGGACGTACTGTTCTTCTTCAATGGAGCAGATTCCAACAGTTTCATCGAGGCAGGCAAGGTTGTTCCGATTGATGAGATTCGTGCAACATATCCGGAATATGCAACGAACATGAACGATGACCTGATTGCAGATTCGTTGGTTGACGGCAAGAAATATGCAGTACCTGTAAACGGTTACTGGGAAGCAATGTTCTTCAATGCGGAGATTCTTGAGGAAGCAGGCGTTTCCAAACCGGGACCAAATTACACGATGGATCAGTTCAAAGAAGACTGTGAGAAGATTAAGGCGGCAGGTTATACACCAATTGCAGCAGCACTTGGCAACATTCCGCATTACTGGTGGGAGTTCGCAATCTTTAATAACCAGTCTCCGGCAACGCACCTTGAGATTCCCGGAAGTGTAGACGATGCGAATGGTCAGGCATGGGTTGCAGGTATGAACGATATCAAAGAGTTATATGAACTGGGATATTTCCCTGAGAACACACTTTCTGCAACAGACGATGAGACATTCGCAATGTTTACGGATGGCAAAGCAGCATTTTTGATTGACGGTTCATGGAAAGTCGGTGGTATTGTAGGCGCATGTCAGTCTGATCCGGAAGATCCTTCTACATTGGATGCAGATAAACTTGCTAAATTTGATGTGACTTATGTACCCGGCAAGGGCGACAGAAAAGCAAGCGATTTGGTAGGTGGTCTTTCCTCAGGTTACTTTATCACAAGAAAAGCATGGGAAGATCCTGAGAAACAGGCAGCAGTAGTAAGTTTCGTAGAGTATATGACTTCTGACAGCATTGTTCCTGTATTTGCACAGCATACAGCTTCAGCACTTAAGAATGCACCGGAAGTTGATACGGCACAGTTCAATGCATTACAGATTAAGTCAATGGATATGATGTCAGGTGTAACATCCTTGACAGGTGCAGTACAGGATTTGTTCCAAGGCGATTGCCGTGTACCTACATTCGACGGTATGCCCGAGATCGTAACAGGCAAAGTATCGGCTGAAGATGCAGTAGCAGAAGGTCTTGAGGCTTATCAGAATCAATAGGAAGTAACGTATTACAACGTAGGCTTATGTGGGGCGGGGGATTTCCCTGCCCCTTTTGAAAAGAGAGAGGTGTCTTATGGGAGCAAATATTTATCGTAATAAAAAACCGGCGCTTGTGTTCCTGCTTCCGGCATTCCTGTTTATGATAGTATTTCTTTACTATCCCTTTTTAAAGAATATACTTAACAGTTTCATGGAAATTAAACAGCTTGGCAGCACAGGAACGAGTTTCAATTCACCGTGGTACAGCAACTATGTGGAGATGTTCCAAGATGAGAATGTGTGGACCTCCGTCAAAAACACGATTGTGATGATGATTGTCACCTTGATCGGGCAGGTGGGAATCGCGATCGTACTGGCGCTTATGGTGGACAATATCGGCAGAGGAAAAAGCTTTTTCAGAACCGTTTTCTTCTTCCCCATCGTGATTTCAGCAACGGCTTTAGGTCTGTTGTTTAACTTGATTTTCCTGTACGACAAAGGAATGATCAACCAGTTGTTAGAAGCGCTTGGCAAACAGAATCTTACCGATTGGAAAGCGGAGGGCATTGCGCTTGTTACGATGATGCTTCCGGTTATGTGGCAGTATGTAGGATTCTATTTCGTTATTCTGGTTACCGGACTGAATAATATTTCGGATGAACTGTATGAGGCGGCCAAAATCGATGGCGCAACGACATTACAGAGAGTGCGTTACATCTCGATCCCGCTTTTACACAATGTAATCTGTACCTGCAGCGTCTTGGCAGTGACCGGCGCGCTCAAAGTATTTGACCTTCCGTGGGTTATGTTCCCGAAAGGCATGCCGCTTAAATCAACATTCCTGACAGGTACATATATGTATTATCACACGATGGAAACGAAGAATGTGGATTATGGTGCGGCAATCGCCGTTCTGATCGTCGTATTGGGTGTAGTGCTTGCCAAGATAGTCAATTCGATTTTCCGTGAGAAAGACTATTAGAAGGAGGGATGAACGATGACGAAGAAGGTTAAGAAATCTGTCGGTACGACGGTAGTGTATCTGTTGTTGACTATTTGGGCTTTGACGACGATTTATCCGATCATATGGGTCATACAGAATTCATTCAAGGCAAAAGATAAGATTCTGGCAAATTCTTTTGCCATGCCGATAGGAGAGTTATTTACGACGGCAAACTATAGGAAAGCATTTAAGACAGCGGATATATTAGGGTCATACAAGAGCAGCTTGTTTATATCCACGATGGTTGCGATACTCGTTATCCTGTTAGCGGGTATGGGAGCATATGCGCTTGCCAGATATAAGTTCCGCGGCTCGGGATTCATCAATTCACTTGTTGTCGGCGCAATGATGTTTCCGGCGTTCGCCACGGTCATTTCCGTGTTCCAGATGGAGTATGCATGGGGAATCGCCAACACAAGCAGCTGGTTTTTGAATATGTTATCCGTAATTTTGCCGCAGGTGGCGGGAAATCTGGCGTTTGCGATGGTCGTTTTGCTCGGTTATATTAAAGGACTCCCGATTGAATTGGAAGAGGCGGCTTATATGGAAGGCTGCAATGCGTTCCAGATTTATTATAAGGTGATCATGCCTTTGACGAAGCCTTCTTTTGCGACGGTGGCAATCTTCTCATTCTTATGGAGTTACAATGATCTGTTTACGCAGTCCTTCTTTCTTAGAAGACCGGATATGTACAGTATCACCATGATGTTAAATAACATCAGCGCCAAAGAGGGAACCGACTACGGTATGATGGCGGCGGTAGTAGCGCTTATCATTATTCCGGTCATTATAGTATACTGTTTCCTGCAGAAGTATATCATCAAAGGTATGATTGCAGGCGCGGTGAAAGGATAAAGAAATATACTTCTATCCGAAGCGGATATAGGATAGAATAATGTTATCGAACGTGATTAAGATATAGATTTGATGTGAGGGAATTGGGATGTACAAAGTGGCAATTATCGATGATGAACCCTTAATCGTGGAAGGATTGTCCAAGACAATGGCGTGGGAAAAATGGAATTGTCAGGTGGCTGGCTATGCTTTCGACGGCAGGGAAGGAATGGAATTAATACGAAAAGAAAGACCGGATATCGGGAATTTGAATATGCGAGAAGGGCGATTGAACTCGGTGTGTCGAGATTTCTGTTAAAACCTTCCAAAATGGATGAGTTGGAAGAGGCGATAGAGGCTGTGACAAAGCGTCTGGAGCAGGCGGAGAACTTTGCGGCTATACCTGTAGACGATATAAAGGAAGGTGACGCTGGCGGGAAAAATAATGCAGGATGGGAAGAACAATCCTTGAAAGAGGAGGAAGAGACTGAGAACCATGAAGCAAACAGTTTTATCGTAAAAAATGCACTGGAATATATAAGGGAGAATTCTCAGGAGAAGCTTCGTCTGGCTGATGTGGCGGATCAGGTATATGTAAGCCAGTGGCATTTGTCGAAATTGCTCAATAAGCATACCGGAAAGACGTTTTCGGATATCTTAAACGGTGCGCGTATGGACAAATCGAAAGAACTGTTGAAAGATCCTGCGCTTCGTATCTGTGATGTGGCGGAGATGGTGGGATTTCAGGATTTGGCGCACTTCTCCCGAGTCTTTAAGAAGATGGAGGGGATGTCGGCTAATGAGTATCGGAATACACATTAGAACGGATAGCGGCAGTTTACAGGATGAGAAAAATTGGCAGTTTATGTGTTGAGAAAAGAATTAATGTATAGTAAAATGAACTAAAATGCAGACAGTGAGAAAGGGAAAATAATCATGAGAGTATATTGTGCAAAGGACTATTATCACGCCAGCAGGACTGCGGCAAATATTATATCGGCGCAGGTTATCATGAAACAGGATTGTGTGCTTGGGCTGGCGACCGGCTCTACTCCGATCGGAACATATGAGCAGTTGATCAAGTGGTATGAGAAGGGGGATCTCGACTTTTCGAAGGTAAGGAGCATCAATTTGGATGAATACAGAGGATTGCCGGCAGACAATGACCAGAGTTATCGCTATTTTATGAACACGCACTTATTTGATTCAATTAATATTGACAAGAAGAATACATTTGTGCCTGACGGAATGGAACCCGATGCAGAGAAAGCATGCAGGGATTATGATGAGATTATCCGTTCTCACGGCGGAATTGATTTACAGATTCTTGGTCTTGGACATAATGGACATATCGGGTTCAATGAACCGGCAAGCGCTTTTGCTAAGGGAACTCAGTGTGTGAAACTTACAGAGAGCACCATATCCGCCAATGCGCGGTTCTTCGAATCCATGGATGACGTGCCGAAGGAAGCGTATACGATGGGAATCGGCTCGATTATGCAGGCGAAGAAGATTATGGTGATTGTCTCAGGAGAGGGTAAGGCGGAGATTGTCAGACGTGCTTTCCTAGGACCGATTACACCGGAAGTTCCGGCATCTGTATTGCAGCTTCACAGCGATGTGATACTGGTGGGCGATGAGGCGGCACTGGCGGAATATAACAAGGATGTGTAGTAAATAAATATAAATAAATATAACTTCTCGGAATCTCAATGAATGAGATTCCAACCGAAAATTGACAACAGAATATCATGCAGGAAAAGAAGTTT
>VSOA01000234.1 GCA_009774585.1 Lachnospiraceae bacterium | reverse complement strand
AATATATTGATTTGTATGAAAAAAAAGGAGCAGCGGCATATCGAGTGGAGAAAGAAGATATCGGTATGCTCCAAAGTCTGTATATCCGCAGTGAACTTCAGAACGGATATTATGAACGGCATAACGGAAGAGAGATGATTACGCTGCATAAACCAAGTTATGCGGGGAGCGATTCATGTCTTCTGGAACGGATTCGAGAGGACTATGTAAGGGAGCCGGACAAGCATCCGGTAAAGATGCATGCGGAGTTTAAAGTCGGCGAACCGGCAATGTTGCGCATTACAGGAACACATACGTTGCCGAATGTTCGCAATGATGCTGACTGTGAAGAACAGGCAGAGACTACCGTGACGGTTTACGGCAATATTGTTGAACAGGCGCAAAAGGTGCCTTTGCAGCAAGACGGTATTCGCAAACATATGCTGAAGACAGGCAACTCCTGTGTTACCGTATCGGATTGTGATATTGTGACGGATGGTAATGTATTTTTACCGGTGGGCGCCCTAAATGATTTACGTCGAAAGGGTGTGGAGGAATATGAGCGGCAGCATATTATACGGCAGGGATTTACAGCCGGTTGGTTCCACACGGAAAAGCCGGACAAACATACGGAAGAAGAAACAGCAAAAATAACGGAAATAACGGAGAAACATCCACCTAAGAGTAAGTCGAAAAGCGATATACCGCCGGACACAGATATCTGTGTTTGCACTTATGAACAACTGACCGAGTCAGTCAAGTTTGTATGCAGGAGAATATATATCGACAGCGATTTATATCTGAAACAGCATGATAAGATTACAGCGTGCATGAATAATCATGCTCAGATTGAGTATTTTCTTGCGCTTCCCTATGTGCTGCGTGCACGGGATGAAAATTATATGTGCACACTAAAGAAAAAAGCAGCAAGCGATACGGCAATTAAAGGCTTCCTAATTCGCAATTTAGAAGAGGTTTCATACGTCAGCACGTTTGGCGCAGGCTATGAGTTGGTTCCCGATGCCGGACTTTATGCTTTCAATAATGAGACGCTTCGTTTCTGGATGCACTATTGCAGTGAATATACGCTGCCATACGAGCTGAACAGAAAAGAAGCGGGAAGAATGACTGCATTTGCAAACGAAATCGGTATGCATACGTCTATGATCGTGTATAGCAGAATACCGATGATGATTACTGCCAACTGCATCAGGAAAACAACGGAATGTTGTATGATGGAGTCCGGGTCAAACCGGAAGGAGAAGAAAGGAACAGATATACTGCGGGACCGTTATGGAACAGATTTCCCGGTGGAGATTAACTGCAATCATTGCTATAATATTATATACAATTCAGTACCGTATTCCCTTCATCTGCAGTCAGATGAAGTGTTGAAGATTGGTGCGGATATACGACGTTATGATTTTACAACGGAAAGTGCGGACGAATGCCGGCAGATTCTGACAGGCAGGACATTTCCGTATGAAGCATATACGACAGGGCATATAAAAAGAGGCGTGGAGTAATATTTTATGGAATTATATATTACCGAACTTTCTAAGTATTTTATTACTTTATTTATTGCACTATATACGTTAGAATGTTTTTTGGTTTTTCGCTTTCAGGATGAAGAGAGAAGAAGTGGTATTTATATCCGCCAGAATCTGTTGATGTTTCTGGTCCATTTTTCATGCTTTCTCGTAATATGTTTTGAGACGGGCAAGCTGGAATATCTTTTGTTTTATACGTTGCAGCAAATATTGTTGTTTGCGACGATTGTCCTTTTCCGTATGATTTATCCGACGGGAAACCGACTGATCATCAACAACATGTGCATGCTCTTAAGTATTGGATTTATCGTTTTGAGCAGGCTTTCTTTCGAGCGGGCAATCAAGCAGTTCTTTATCGTGACGGTTTCTATTATCATTGGGATGGTTATCCCCTATTTTGTGCATAAACTGAAGTTCCTTAAGAATCTCACATGGGTTTATGCAGTCGTCGGGGCTGTTGCTCTGGGAATTGTGCTGATTCTCGGTGCGACCACTTATGGATCTAAGATTTCTTACTCGATTGCGGGCGTGACGTTTCAGCCTTCTGAGTTTGTTAAGATTATTTTCGTCTTTTTTATTGCCGGAGCGCTCTACGAAACACATGATTTTCTACATGTTGCGCTGACTGCGGTAGTGGCGGGAATACATGTACTTATTCTGGTGGCGTCAAGGGACCTTGGCAGCGCTTTAATATTTTTTATTGTCTATATTCTGATGGTTTTTATCGCTACTGGGAACTGGGTATATCTGCTTCTGGGAATTACGGGAGGATGTGGTGCCGCCGTGGTCGATTACCGTTTCTTTTCACATGTTCAGGTGCGCGTACAGGCATGGCAGGATCCGTTCAGTTGTATTGACGATGCAGGATATCAGATTACGCAGTCGCTCTTTGCTATCAGCAGCGGCGGCTGGTTTGGGCTTGGATTGTTTCGAGGTACGCCGGACTCTATTCCGTTTGTGGAAGCTGACTTTATTTTTTCAGCAGTTGCGGAAGAACTTGGAATCGCTTTTTCCATGTGTACCATATTGATCTGTATAAGTTGTTTTATTATGTTTATGAATATATCCGTCAAATTAAATGACCGATTTTATCACCTGATTGCCTTCGGACTGGGTGTTACTTATATTTTCCAAGTATTTCTGACAATCGGCGGTGGAACGAAGTTTATTCCGATGACCGGGGTTACGCTTCCGTTTGTCAGTTACGGCGGCAGTTCGATATTGACGTCGCTGATGATGTTTTTTATTATAGAAGGGCTTTACATCATCAGACGGGAAGAAGGAGTAAAACGTGGCAAAAAGAAGAAGAGAAAACGAAGAACAGAATATGAAGCCGTCACGAAAGAAATCGTCTCAGACGAAACCGGCTCAGAAGACGAACCGGAAGAGGAAGAAGAGGAATAGACAGATACTTGCGGTGACTTATCTTTTTGTTGCTGTATTTCTTTGTATGATGGGATATACATGTCATTATGCCGTTACACATCAGCAGGAACTGATCAACAACAACTATAACGGCAGGCAGGAACTGCTCATATCGCAAAATACGCGGGGAACGATTTATGCGGCGGGAGGACAGATTCTTGCAGAGACAAAGACTGATGAAAACGGTAAGGAATCAAGATCTTATCCGTATGACAATTTGTTTGCACATGTGGTGGGATATGCCTCTAACGGCAAATACGGCATTGAATCGAGCAGCAATTACTATCTGATTAATTCCAATGCAAAACTTGCAGATAAGGTGGCAAGCGACGTGGCAGGA
The DNA here is from genome assembly GCA_009774585.1 of Lachnospiraceae bacterium. Lineage (GTDB taxonomy): Bacteria > Bacillota > Clostridia > Lachnospirales > Lachnospiraceae > UBA3282. The sequence goes on along the minus strand of VSOA01000234.1, from coordinate 2,765 downwards.
GTTAAATATCCCGGGGACAGCGTATATACGACGCTCGATGTGGGTGTTCAGGAAGTAGCATACCAGTCGCTTGGTATCTATAAGGGGGCGATCATTGTCTCAGAACCGTCTACGGGTAAGATTATCGCGATGGTATCAAAGCCGGATTTTAACCCGAATACAATCGACGAAATATGGGAAGAGCTTCTCGAGGACAAAGAAAGCACGGTGCTTCTAAATCGTGCCACACAGGGATTATATCCGCCGGGATCAACGTTTAAGATTGTGACGGCACTTGAATATATCCGTGAAAATCCGGACACATACAATCAGTACACTTATCAGTGCAACGGAAGATTTACGCACGGAGAGGACCGGATCAATTGTTACCATGGTTCGGTTCACGGTTATGAGGACTTTACCAAATCCTTTGCGAAGTCGTGTAATGCCTCTTTTGCAAATATCGGTATGCAGATTGATCGTGCCGGATTTGGGAACACGTTGGACAGCCTGCTGTTCAACAAAGAACTGTCGGTTTCCTTCGCCTATAACCAGAGCAGGCTGGTAGTAGATGAAACCACGTCGGACTCTGACATCATGCAGGCGGCAATCGGACAGGGTACAACGCAGATTACTCCGCTTCATTTAAATATGATCACTTGTGCAATCGCCAACAAAGGTGTACTGATGAAGCCTTATATGGTAGAATGCGTAAAGAACAATGAAGGAAACATTATCAAACAGTTTGAGTCTGACACATACAGGAAATTGATGTCGGAGGAGGAAGCGGCGGCGCTGAACGGCTTAATGCAGGAAGTTATAAAGAGCGGTACAGGAACGAAGCTTTCCGGCTTATCCTATACGGCCGCCGGAAAGACCGGATCTGCGGAATATAACAGCGTCAAGACAGATTCTCATGCTTGGTTTACGGGGTTTGCACCTGCTGAGAATCCAGAAGTCTGCGTGACGATTATTATCGAGGGGGCCGGGAGCGGAGGGGATTATGCGGTTCCCATTGCCAAGCGGATTTTCAATGAATACTTTGGATTATAATAGGAAAAGGAGTCTCTATGATAGAAGCGGTAAGCTGCGGAGGTGTAGTCATCTTTCGTGGGAAAATACTTGTACTTTATAAACATTTTCATAATAAATACGAGGGGTGGGTACTGCCGAAGGGTACAATGGAAGAAGGCGAGTCACGCACGGACACCGCGCTTAGAGAAGTGTATGAGGAAGCCGGGGTAGATGCATCCATCATGAAATATATCGGCAAAAGCCAGTATACTTTTGCCGTGCCGGAAGATGTCGTGTCCAAAGAAGTACACTGGTATCTTATGATAGCAGACAGCTATTACAGCAAACCTCAAAAAGAAGAGTACTTCACAGATTCGGGGTATTATAAATATCATGAAGCCTGTCATCTTTTGAAGTTTTCCAATGAAAAGCAGATATTGGAACAGGCATATAATAGCTATCTGGAACTAAAAAAAGAAAATATGTGGTTTAAAAGCACGTAGTATATACAAATTGACAGGTCAATCAGTAAATCGCAGCAATATCAAGTTCCGGTTCTTTTGCAAGATCAATCTCAACATCACCACTCTTAAGCAGCGGGCGGGTCAGATGTTTTTCGTTGATTTGTATGATCTGAGCTTCCGCATCGTTTGTAAGCCGTACGTTAAAGCCAAGTTGTGTCGCCGCGATGTGGGACAAGATGGGTTTTAATATTGTCTCGTCATATTTAACATAGCCGTCTTTCTCGAAATTGGCAATCACTTGGAACGGATTCAGCGAAAGTCTGTATGTTCTGGCGGAAGTCATTGCTTCGTATGCATCAATGATCGCGATATATTTTGCAAACACGTCAATCTTATCAGAACGCAGTCTGGATGGATAACCGGAGCCGTCGAAGCGTTCGTGATGCATCAGCGCTGCCTTCAAAACATGTTCATTCATATCCTTATCCTTTAACATATCAAATGCGAGCATTGTATGCGTCTTTAACTTAGTAAATTCCAAGTCGGTCAGTTTTCCCGATTTCCACAGCAAATCCTGCGGGAGTTTGAGTTTGCCGATATCATAGAAGAATCCACACTGGATGAGCAGAAAAATATCTTCTTTGGAGAGATTCAGCCATGAGCCGAATACGCCTGCAATCAGTGCGGAGTTCAGACAATGCGCATAGGTCATGTCGTCTTCGCTTGGAAGCATGTTGTAAAGGAAATCAAGAAGCTGCTCCCCACTTCTTGCGCGGGACGTTATCTTGGCATACATTTCCATCAGCGCGTTCATTTTGACAGGTACGCCTTGTTCTACAAATCCCCTCATCTGTTTGCGATAAATCGACATACAATTATTGTAGGTGAGTTCAAATGATTTAAACTCCGAACTGAGACGGACTTTCTCAAAATGAGTCGTGGCATAGTCAATTTCCTCTTTGACGGAAACGCACATAATAGAGTAACGCGCCAGTCTTGCAATGACTGAATCGTCCACCACAGTGTCCTTCGAGTAGATTAGTTTATTTTGATAACTGTAAACGTCTTCACCGATTACCATACCGTTTTCCAGTGCCATACGCGCTACGTTTTTCATATAGAATCCCCCCTAAGTCGTATTTATAAACAATCATATGTATAAACAGAAGTAAATGCCGCCCGGCAATATATGCCAAAGAATAGTAATTGTCTGATAATAGTATAAAACTTCCACATAATATGTGTCAATAATATAAAATGACGATTGCTTTATCCTTATAGACGACCCTTTTTATTTTATACAAAGTG
>VSOA01000233.1 GCA_009774585.1 Lachnospiraceae bacterium | reverse complement strand
ATATTTGAGAGACTGCTGGCGGCGCACAACATCAGTGAATTCAACGGCGCTCAGGGGCGAATCCTCTTCGTTCTCTGGGAGAAAGATAATATTCCCATCAGTGAACTTGCGGGGCAGACCGGACTTGCCAAAACAACGCTGACAAGCATGCTGGACCGCATGGAAAAACAAGAACTGATTGAACGGATATCCTCCCCGCTCGACCGCCGGACTGTGAGCATACGGCTGACCAGAACTGCCTCCTCGCTTGAAAAGCAGTATAAACAAGTGTCCGATGAAATGAATCAAATATTTTACAGAGGTTTTACCAATGATGAAGTACTCGCCTTAGAAACAGCTCTTAAGAGAGTTCTTAAAAACCTCACGGATTGTCATGAGTTTTGATTCCATCACCCGGTCCGTGCTTACATGGCAATTTACAAGCATCATATCCTCGTCGGATGGCATCACTACGTCTATGCCTTTTTCCGTAAAAGCCTTTTTGAAGAAATCATTTTGCATCGTAAATATTGTGCCCAGAAGACCGACTTTATTAAATTTGTGCGAGGCAGCCGCCTCACTCACCGCATCCGGAATACTGACAAGCGGCACATGTACCCTATCCTTTAGTTCGTCATATACAACATGCATCGTTCCGGCGGTTAACGCAACGAGCTCTGCGCCGCCGTTTACAAGATTATTGATTGCATCAGACAAATAACTGCTTAGTTCTTCATATTTTTCATCCGCAACATATCCCAATGCCCTATACAAGTTTACACTTTCAATGGAAATCTCAGGAAATGCCGTCCCGCCTGTTTTCATATGAATCTGTCTATTGATTTCTTTATAGTATACAAGCGTCGATTCCGGTCCGGTTCCACCGACCAATCCCAATTTTTTCACTACTGTTCCTCCTCACTTTCCTGATGTGTCTGACAGACTTTCTTTCCAAAATCATCTATTTCATTTGATATATCACTTTCCCGCCGCAAATCGTATAGTTGATTACGCCCGGCATTTTCTCTCCAACAAAAGGTGAATTAGCGGATTTTGAGTCAAAGGTATCTACCACCCATTCCCTATTGGGGTCAAATATTACAAGATCTGCCGGTCCGCCCTCCGCAACATATCCCGCGTCAAGACGATACAGCTTCGCAGGCGCATAACTCATTCTCTCAATCAGTTCTGTCATCGACAGATAACCTTTATTTACTAACTCTCTGATTCCCAACGAAAGCGACGTCTCCAGTCCTATAATACCGCTGGGCGCTTCCGTCAGCGGTTTTGCCTTCTCTTCAGCGCTGTGGGGTGCATGGTCCGTAGCAATCATATCAATCGTTCCATCCTTTAATCCTTCTATGATTGCCAACCGGTCGGCTTCCTCCCTGAGCGGCGGATTCATTTTCGCCAGTGTCCCGTGCCCTATAACCGCTTCTTCTGTCAATGTAAAGTGATGCGGCGCCGCTTCCGCATAGATATGGCTGCTCTTTTTCTTAGCTTGTCGCACCAGTTCCACGGCTTCCTTCGTACTGATATGTTGAATCGACACATCGGCATTCTCACCCAGCGCGATCTTCAAATCACGTTGTACCATGGAAATTTCCGCCTCTCTGGGGGAACCGCCTATTCCATAGTGTTCTGCCGCCTTACCGGCATTGATACCGTTATTGGCAATCAGTGCCGGATTTTCCTCATGGAGGCTGACAGGTCTCCCACATTTTGCAGCTTTTTGTAAAGCTTCCCGCAGCAGTTTCTCATCCATAAGCGGTATTCCGTCATCCGTAAATCCGACCGCGCCTATTTTACTTAAGTTCTCCATATCCGTCAGTTCTTTGCCCTGAAGACCTCTGGTCACATTGGCGCAGGTATGGACATGGATATCCGTCTCTTTGCCTTTACCCAGCACATACGACAATGTTTCCGGATTATCCACCGCCGGTTTCGTATTCGCCATCAAAACCACAGAAGTAAATCCGCCCCGTGCCGCCGCTTGCGCACCCGTACAGATATCTTCTTTGTACGTAAATCCGGGATCCCTGAAATGCACATGCACATCCACCAGTCCCGGCGCAATGCATTGACCATATAGGTCAATCTCCTTCACAACTTGTTCCTCATTCATTCCGCATACACCGTCCGGTCTGTCATACCGTAAGAGCAATTCATCCAATTCGCCCTTCGGCGCTATACGGACAATCTTATCGTCTTTAATCAAAATGTCCCGATATCCTTCCGTTCCCGACGCCGGGTCAATTAAACATCCGTTTTTTAAATAGATCATAGTCCCTTCCATTCTAACGCTGTCTGGCGTTCTTACATATCCTGCTTTATACAAGCAGCATTACACATTCAATTTCTCCTGTCACTTCATGCCGCAAGTTTTGCATATATCTTATCACAGATGTACTTTATATGCCAATTGTTTTCCCCGCCTAATCAAACACCACCGGTTTATCAACAAACTCTGTCTTAATCACTATGTACGGATAACTCGGCACCGTCTTACTCTTCTCCTCCGGCGTTGGTCCGATCAGATTTGTGTCCACATAAATTGCATTGGCTGTTTCATACAAATCATTCACCGCAATACTGTACCCGCCGGTTTCCTGCGTACCATAACCCACACAGATATAGAGAAACCCTTTATCCTCAAAAGTCATCTTGAAAGCATCTGTTTTTTTCTGCTCGATCTTATTAAATAATTCCTCCGGAAGATTATCTTCCGCAATCACTGTACACTCCAAATCCTTAACTTTTTCCATCGTATCCTGTTTCTTCCCGCACGCAAATACTCCCATGCACATCAAACAGACCAAACAGACACTGAGAATTCTCTTCTGGCATTCATATAAACCGTTCATACGTCACACTCCGAAATATACTCTTATTAACTAATTTATTATCCGATTGCAATGTCTATTCCTATTGATTATGATATAGACATCTCACTAAAAATGTCTTGCCTATTTCTATTGATTATTGGCGCATCAGCTTATATAATAAAACGAGTAAGTTCATTTGGCAGTTCCGCTTTGCAAACTTTTGCATGAACGAGGAATTTCTTATACTATATATAACAGCAGGATGGTTTACACATGATTCGATTAACCTTAGTCGCTCTATTCGTTATAATATTTCTAATTGTAAGTCTGCCGATTCAGCTTATTGAATTTGTCATCGGCAAATTTAACCCGGATATAAAAGACCGCAGCTCGCTGACGATAGTCAACTGGGCGTTTCGAACAGTCCTTCTCATATCCGGCACATCCGTGACCGTACTCGGTGAAGAGAACGTACCGCAAGACGAAGCTGTACTGTATGTAGGCAACCACAGAAGTTATTTTGATATTCTCGTGACTTATGTTCGTGTGCCAAGACCTACCGGATATATGGCGAAAGTCGAAATGCTGCGCTATCCGTCGCTGTCCACCTGGATGAAATATTTGCACTGTATCTTTTTGGACAGAAGCGACATCAAGGCCGGAATGAAATCTATTCTGGACGCAATCGACAAGGTTAAGTCCGGAATATCTATCTGCATTTTTCCGGAGGGAACCCGTAACCGAACCGACCAAATGTTTTTGGAATTCCATGACGGCAGTCTGAAAATCGCAGAGAAATCCGGCTGTCCCATAGTTCCCATCAGCATTAACAATGCAGGCGCCATTTTTGAAGACCATATTCCTTGGATCAGGAAAGCGCACGTAGTCATTGAATACGGTAAACCCATCTACCCAAAGGATCTGAGTAAAGAAGACAAACGCCGTCTCAGCACAATGGTACAAGATGTTATCAAACAAAACTATTTAAAAAACGAAGAACTGGTCTGACCGGTTCTTCGTTTAATTTGTTTTCCTCTCTGTTTCCTGCCGCTTTGTTATACCTATTCTTCGGCTGCTTCTTCCCCTTGTTTCAATTCTTCCATGATCGCACTCATCATCAGCACTAATTCCGCATTGAGTTCCACCTGCTTCATGATGCCTTGTTTCTCATCAATTTCTTTATAATTGCGGCTTCCGGCTCCGTCCAAGTAACTGATGGACTGCAGATTGCGTCCAAGCAGATAATGCAGATGATTCTCAAGCACCGTCGCATACTCATGATTGGTAATAATATGATCAACCACAGCCAGTCTTGTGATGTCGCGAAGCAATGCTGCACTGCCACTTGGCTGCTCGTCCATGCTCACCAGTAGTTTAGAATTCTTCGATGCATAAGAAATCCTCTCACCCTCCTGCATTAATATCTTAATAATATCTTCGCACGTATTTACGTCCACTCTCTGTTTTGTCGAAAGATAAGTAACGCATCCCCAGAATACAAAGTCATTCTCCATATCTGCCACCGGATTCTGCATCAGATAATTCAGAATTACATTGTGATAACCGTATCCTCCCGTAGCACGATAAAGCTCCGTTGCCGCATAGAAATATTCTTCGGGCGATATATCATTCAGGTACTGGCCTGCATAACGGTATGCTCTGTCCGCCGCTTTCAGACACTTCGTTGCAAATTCTCTGTCATAATTCTGATAGATATAACTGAACTTCGCCAAAGTCGCCGCAAACTGAATCGTTGCATCCATAGTGATACCATCGATATACAATAGATAGCCGAGCGCGGAATTATCGACACTGTTAACGGATGAATAGACCGCTCCGCTTGTTGTATCCTGCATTTTAAGAAGCCAGTCAATCTCATATTTGACCTCATCCAAAATATCGGGAATCTCATTACCGCTCTCAGGAATACCCAGATCGTCGTCAAACATCTGCGGATACAATTCGTATGCTAGCAGCAGATAATTAACCGTGCGGCACCCTGTCGTCACATCGCGGGTAGACGCCTCATCTATATGCCATCCGCCCGATACGTCAAGCTTTACCGCCGCCTCTTCTTTCATCTGCGCTTCTTTGGAATGGCAGGCATTATGCGCAGCATCTCCCGCCAGCTCCGAGGATAATGTCAACCCGCACCGATTATAATAATATTGCTTCAACGCGACGTCATATATCTCATCATACGGATTTTCTTCTATTTCAAATGCGTAGGATTGTCCGATGACCGCCGACTCTATGTAATATCTGCCGGGCGTCGTAAATGAAGTAAAGTCCCCGTAACTGATAAGCACACCAGCCTTATCATCATATCCCTTCTCTATAATATCCCCCGTATAGACTTGCACCCCGCTGTCGGCGTCTATAATTGTAAAAGAATCAGGCAGCATTTCACCTTGAAAAAAAACTATTTTGCTGCTGTTTAGCGCATATCCGACTTGATCTGTCAGAATGCTCGGGAGACTCTCCGGCACTTCGTAGTTAAATTCCGGCGACAAGCCGAGCGTGGTAAATTCACCGTCACCGCTGCCTTTCTGAAGCGGGTCAAAAGGAAATTCCGACGCATAGGCACAACCGGTCAACATCAGCATGGAAAGCAATATGCAGATTAATCTTTTGAAATATCCGTTTCTCATTCTATCATCTTAACACAAAAGTCCGCATTCTTCATCATAATATACAATTTTTCCTTCAATAATTGTACACAGCGTCTTTGTAAACACTTCCATGGGATTGCCGTTATAGATTGCCACATCTCCGTCTTTGCCTACCGCAAGACTTCCGATGCGATCATCCACACCACAGATTTTTGCGGCGTTGATTGTAATCGACTTAAATCCGTCTTCTATAGCCATTCCCTCTTTAACCGCCAGTCCCGCACAAATCGGGAGAAACTGTATCTTGGAAACCGGATGGTCTGTTGTAACTGCTGTCAGAACACCGTTCTTGCTGAGCAGCCCCGCTGTCTTAAAAGCCATATTGCGGACCTCTATCTTATTGCGGCTCGCCATATCCGGACCTACAATCGCCGGAAAGCCGGCTTCCCTAAGTTCTTCAATAATCAAATGTCCTTCGCTGCAATGGTCTAATGTCATTTTCAGTCCGAACTCCTTGGCGATACGCACAGCCGTCAGGATGTCATCTGCCCTATGCACATGCGCTTTCAAAGGTATTTCACCGTTTAAGACCGGCAGCCAGCATTCATAGCGAAAATCCGGCGTCATCTCCGGATTTTCATGAATCTTTCTCTCATATTCCCGCGCGCTTGCCAGTTCCTCTCTGAGTTTAGC
>VSOA01000232.1 GCA_009774585.1 Lachnospiraceae bacterium | reverse complement strand
TTCCTTTTTTTCTGTTTGCAGTGATTAATATTCTATATGCAGTCAATATTATCGGAACGCAAAGCAGGATAAACGCTGCGCTGCATCAGACAGGAAATAAGATGGCGTTTGCCGGATATGCCTATGAGCGGACGGTAGGGAGTGTATTGCCGAATAGTCTGGCAAATGTGGCGATGACAAGCATCTATGCCAGAGGGCAGGTGCTTGAGTATGCCGGAGCGGACTATCTGAATCAATCCTGCGTTGCAGGAGGTTCCGGAGGGATTTCCTTTGCCGGATCCTCCGTGATGGAGGATGGAGATATTATAGATATTAACGTCTCTTATCGGGTAAAACCTTTTGCGGGAGTTATGGGATTTGACGGATTTGCCATGGCACAGCGCTATTACGGAAAGGCTTGGACAGGATACGATGTCACACAGCATGTCAGCAACATGGAGCAGGAGGATCCTATGGTATATGTTACCAAAACCGGGACGGTATATCATTGGGACAGAAATTGTACTTATTTAAATCCGTCTGTAGAATCTGTATCTGCAGAAACAGTAGGAGATATGAGAAACCAATCGGGTGAGAAGTTTTATTCTTGTGAAACGTGTGACGGATATCGGGGAGTCGGACAAGTTTATATCACGAAGTACGGCAGCAGTTATCACAGCATGATTAATTGCGTTAGACTTAAGAGAACAATTTATACGGTGCCGTTATCACAGACAGACGGAAGGAGAGGGTGTTCAAAATGCGGATAGAAATATTGCTTTTTTTGATAATGGGTGTATGTGCAGTGATTGACGGCTTAAAGAGAGAAATTCCTATCGTGATTGTATGGATTGGCATTATAGTAGCGGTTATATTGCGCCTATGTGGAACAATAGGTGACGGAAGCGCTGTCATGGCGGCCTTGTCGGTAATTCCCGGGGTAATGTTATGGATGATCAGTTTTGTTACCAGAGAAAAAGTCGGCTACGGAGACGGGTGGATGCTTATCATGATCGGATTGTTTGCCGGAATGTGGAGATGTTTTTTGATTTTTCTGATCGGACTTATATCGGAATCTCTTATTGTGCTGGTTTTGCTTGCAGTCCAGCGGATTTCTCATGACCGCAAGATTCCTTTTGCGCCGTTTCTGTTGTTCGGAATGGGGGTTGTATTATGTTTATGAAGAAAAAGGTGCGAGGATATATGACGGTGGAAGCGTCTTTTGTTATTACTTGGACAATTTTTCTCTTTGTCTTTTTGATATATCTTTCATTTTATTCATACGACAAGTGCGTACTTTTTCAAGATGCTTATGCCGTCTGCTTTCGCGGCAGTATCCAGAAACAGGAAGATCGTGTTGTGTCGTATATTAACGCTCACATGCAGGAGCAGTTTGGCAGAAAATATTTTGGGACGGGTGAGGTTCACGGAAGCGTGGACCGTATGGGTGATATGACGGATGTAACCGGCGAATGTCATGTGAAAGTGCCGATACGAGCGATATTTACAATGCACAGTAAACCCGGTTGGAAAATTCGTACACGCGCACGGGCGCAAATCATCAATCCGACGCATATAATACGAAAAAGCAGATGGCTGGGAAATATGCTGCAGCAGGATTAGAGTGAATGGGGGATGTTATGTTAGAAGCAAAATATTATAAGGATTACCGCCATAATTATATGATACTACGGTGTGAGCGGAAAGAGAGAATGAACAGTTATCAGCATAAGATACTTACTTCAAATAAAATCGGAGAAATTCTTAGTTGTTCTGTACGTCATATTAACGGCACTACATATTATTATTATGATATCAGTTCAAGAACGACGCTGGAAGGATTATACCGGGGCAGAAAAATGACCTACGCGCAGGTCAGGGACGTTCTATATCAGCTCTGCGGAATCTGTGAAAAATTATCGGGGTATTTTATGGAGGAGATAAAGCTGGTACTGCAGCCGGAACATATTTATTATGATTTTACGAACGATAAGTATATCGGGCTGTATTATCCGGATTATCAAGCGGAAGGTGCGGATGCATACAGACCGCTCATGGATTTTCTGCTAGAGCATATTGATACGGATGACACACGATTGACAGAGGATATATACAGACTTTATGAAATGGCAGAAGATAGACATTTTTGTATAGAGGATGCACTTAAAATATTGGATGATAGGGAAGAAGAGACGTGCAATGCCGCAAAGGAGGCTAATGATTCGGCGTTAGGATTGGAATCATCGTGGGAGCCGTCAGAAGAAGAAATGTCAGACAAGTCCGTGCTATACGACGGGACGGATGATTTGTCTACGGAAGAGCAGTTTGAACGGAAGGCTGTAAAAAGAAGCCTTTTCTATCCTGTCTTTTCGGTATTGTTAACAATTGGCATAGCCGGAGCGGCAGTTGTTTGCAGCATGTATGAATTGACGCAGGAAGAACAACTGGCACTATATGGCTGTGCAGCGGTTATGGGCGTATGTTTGTTAATTTGTCTGGCGGGAATATTAAATGGAAGGAAAAGGTCTCCGGCGTCAATCGTACATGCACAATCACGGCAGAAATGTGACAGTAATTTCAGAGAAGAAACAGAAAAACCCCCAAACATCGAATGTTTCGCAGAGCCGATGCTGTCATTGGAACATGTCATCAGCAGAGATATGAATTTAGAGATGGCAGAAAATAAACCGATGTGCGATAGAACGACAAAATATAGTAGTCATACGACGTCTTACTGTGTAGATTCATATCCGGTACAAGAAGATGGAAATTACGGCAATACGGTTTTCTTTGATGGGAGCGAAGTTGCAGAATACAAGTTGTATGCGGTAGACCGGAAAAACAAAAGACACATAGAACTAAAGCATTTTCCTTTTACTGTTGGAAAAATGGCAGGCTGTGTCGATTATGTACTTCCGGACAATTCTGTCAGCAGAATACATGTGCGGTTCGATAAACAAGGGGATAATGTTATGATGACCGACATGAATTCCACCAATGGGACATATAAGAACGGTCTTCGTATGCAGCCGCAGGAAACGGTGATGATAGAACCGGGTGATGAAATTCGTTTTGGCAATCTGAATTATTGTTACCGATAAGAGTTACCGAAAAGAATAATGTTTTGACAACTGGGGCAAGAGCAATATGCAGGCAATCTATTTGACATGACATACGGAAAATGATAACCTCAAATAGTAGTTGTTTTGCTTGGAAACAGTTGGAGTATGCCATGACATCAGAGCAGATTGAGCGCTTTTTTTATGAAAACGGATATAATAAGATTTCGTCAAACCTGCCGGAATATAATTTTTACTGGCGTAAAGAAAATCAGGGGATAACGGTAGTATTTGTGATTGACTATCGACGGGAAATATATATTTCAGCGGATCAATATGCACATATGAAAGAGAAGATTGCCGGGTTTTTTCGGGCAAAGGGCGAGGAAGAGATTCATATATTGTCTTTGATCTTAAGTACAGATATACAGAAAGCGAAAGCATTGTGTGTCAGTGACAGTTTTTGCTGGATGATAGATGTGAATACCAACCGGCTGATTATCCATGAGAATCAGGTAGATGATTTTTATGGATTAAAGAAGATATTGGAAGATTATATGACGCATATGTCAGATTGCTCCGGCGGTTATTATGCCGAGGCGGAAGAAGAAACCCTCGGCAGTAAAGAACGAAATGGTGAGAAATGGAGCAGAGAAAGGATTGCAAAGCTGCCGTGGGTTAACATCTGTCTGGTGGCAGTCAATGTAATCGTATTTCTGATATGTACATTTACCGGCGAGTTGTTATATAATAAAGGTGCGTTTGGCGTACTGGAGATTGCAGAAGACAGGTCATATTACCGGTTGGTTACGTCTATGTTTCTGCATTCGGATATCAATCATCTTTTCAGCAATATGATTGTTCTATATTACGTCGGGGAGATTGTGGAGAAAAAAGTAGGGCATATTCCTTATGTCATTATTTATTTCCTTTCGGGGATTGCAGGAGATATTTTTTCTATGGGGTATGAACTGCTGTCAGGAGATTATTATAGTTCTGTAGGCGCCAGCGGTGCGGTTTTTGGCGTAGAAGGAGCTCTGCTCCTTTTGATGATACTGCACCGTGGTAAGATGGAGCATATGACTGTGAGCAGACTGGTTTTTGCAATTGCGTTTTCCCTTTATTGCGGTTTTACCGGGAGCTATGTAAATAATGCGGCGCATATAGGAGGCGTTCTGATGGGATTTGTGGCGGCAGCGGTGATTGTGATGCTTTGTCCCGGCGTCAGGATGAGAAAGGAATAAAGATATCAATGAAAATCAATATTTATTACGGCGGAAGAGGATTAATGGATGATCCGACACTTTTTGTCATCGATAAGATGAAGGAAGTGCTGGAGGAGCTTCGCGTGACTGTGGAGTGCTTTCATCTCTATGAGTTAAAAAACAATATTACGACATTGCCGCAGAGTCTGAAGAATGCCGACGGAGTTATTCTGGCAACTACGGTTGAATGGTACGGAATTGGCGGATATATGCAACAATTCTTAGATTCATGCTGGCTGTATGGGGATAAAGAAAAAATCAGTCAGATTTATATGTGCCCGATCGTCATGTCAACCACATATGGGGAAAGAGACGGGAAGCTGAATCTGACAATTGCATGGGAGATGTTAGGCGGACTTCCTTGTGACGGTATTTGCGGGTATATTGCAGATACGTCTATTTTGGAGGAAAACGAAGAGTATATTCGTATTATAGAAAAGAGAGCGGAGAATTTATATCGAACTATTAATCAGAAAATGGCATGTCTGCCGAGCAGCAATCAGGCAGTCAAGCAGAAGGTTGCGATTACCAAGAATATTAATTTTACACCGCAGGAGTCAGAACAGCTTTCGCAATATGTGTCCGATGACACTTATGTGCAAAGGCAGAAGGCGGATATTCAGGAATTGGCCAGCATGTTCCGCGATATGATGGGAAGCAATGAGAAAGAAGATACTACAGAGTATCTCAAGGACATTCAGGAACATTTCAAACCGCAACCCGGAGTAGCAGGCACCTATAAAATTGTCGTGGAAGGCAAAAAGACGCCGCTTGTTATAGAAGTAAACGGCGGTAATCTGCAATGCTTTTATGGCGAGGGAAGCCATGCGGATGTGGAAATGCAGATGACCAGAGAAGTCTTTAACGATATTATAGCGGGCAAAAATACATTTCAAGCATCTTTCATGGCGGGCGACATGAAGATGAGAGGGGATTTTAAGGTGTTACGGGTATTGGACCAAGTATTGATATTCGGGACAAGACCGGTGGGAATGTAATGAGTTATTTTCATTGATCAATCATAACGGCATAGTTGCTGAGAAATGTAAACTGATATAAAGGGGGAAATGAAAATGAAAGATGCAAATTGTATTTTCTGTAAAATTGCGAAAGGAGAGATTCCATCCAAAACGTTATATGAGGATGAACGGTTCCGCGTGATTTTAGACTTGGGTCCGGCGACTAAGGGACATGCCTTGATTCTGCCGAAAGCGCATTATGCGGACCTATATGAACTGCCGGAAGAACTGGCGGGAGAAGCTATGAAGTTAGCTAAGAAAATGGCAGCTAAAATGACAGAGAAATTGAAGTGTGAGGGATTCAACCTCATACAAAATAACGGTGATATGGCAGGACAAACCGTATTCCATTTTCATATGCATATGATTCCGAGATATCAGGCGGACGGACAGAAGATTGGCTGGAAACCGATGGAAGTGACGCAGGATGAATTGGAAGAAGTTATGAAGGAAATTGTAGGTTGAGACAGCTTGAAAGGATATAATAAGTAGATGCGGACGATAGATGCAGCAGACATCACACAAAATATTAAGCAGATGTGCATTGAAGCAAATCATTTTCTTTCCGAAGATATGGATGCAGTGATGAAACAAGCGGCACAGAAAGAGAAAGCGCCGCTTGGCAGACAGATTCTTTGCCAGCTTCAGGACAACCTTAAAATTGCCGCAGAGGATATGATACCGATTTGTCAGGACACCGGAATGGCGGTGATTTTCATGGAAATCGGTCAGGATGTTCACTTTACGGGCGGCAGTTTAACTGATGCAGTTAACGAAGGAGTCAGGCAGGGATATACGGA
>VSOA01000231.1 GCA_009774585.1 Lachnospiraceae bacterium | reverse complement strand
AAGGTGGTAAGACTGGTAAGAAATAACAGATAAGGAGAGTATGAAAATGGTTAGTAAGGAATCAAGACAAAAAGTTCGTGTAAAAAAACACAACAGACTGCGCAACCGTTTCAGCGGCACTGCTGAGAGACCGCGCCTTTCTGT
The DNA here is from genome assembly GCA_009774585.1 of Lachnospiraceae bacterium. Taxonomy (GTDB): domain Bacteria; phylum Bacillota; class Clostridia; order Lachnospirales; family Lachnospiraceae; genus UBA3282. Next base: position 6,023 of record VSOA01000231.1, on the reverse strand, counting down.
ATTCAGAAGTAATAATCATATGTATGCTCAAATTATTGACGATACAGTTGGAAATACTTTGGTTTCGGCGTCTACTCTCGAGAAGGCTGTAAAGTCTGAACTGGAGAAAACCAATAACGTTGATGCAGCAGCATATTTAGGAACAGTAATCGCTAAGAGAGCAATTGAAAAAGGCATTAAAACTGTTGTCTTTGACAGAGGCGGCTTTATATACCAAGGTAAGATTGCAGCATTAGCTGAGGCAGCCAGAGAAGCTGGCTTAGAATTCTAGGAAGGGAGAAGGAAATCACATGAGACGTACAATCATTGATGTAAGTCAGTTAGAATTGACTGAAAAAGTGGTAACAATCAAACGTGTTACTAAGGTTGTTAAAGGTGGTCGTAACATGCGTTTCACGGCTCTTGTAGTAGTCGGTGACAGCAATGGTCATGTTGGTGCGGGCTTAGGAAAAGCAACCGAAATCCCTGAAGCAATTCGTAAAGGTAAAGAAGATGCGATCAAGAACTTAGTTTCTGTTGCACTTGATGATAATAACAGTATCACACATGATTTTATCGGTAAATTTGGTTCTGCTTCCGTTCTCTTAAAGAGAGCTCCGGAAGGTACCGGTATCATTGCAGGAGGTCCTGCGCGTGTCGTATGTGAACTTGCGGGAATCAAGAATATCCGTACGAAATCTTTAGGCTCCAACAACAAACAGAACGTTGTACTTGCTACAATTGCGGGACTGCGTCAGTTAAAGACTCCTGAAGAAGTAGCTAAAAAACGCGGTAAATCAGTAGAAGAGATTCGCGCTTAAGCTACCGGAAGTTAGTAAACGCTCAGAATATTTAGGAGGAAAAAGAAATGGCAGCAAAGAAGGAAACAGCTAAAACATTAAAGATTACTTTAGTGAGATCTACCATTGGTCAGATTCCGAAGAACAGAGCTACAGTTGCAGCTATGGGTCTGAGAAAATTAAATCAGACAGTAGAACTGCCTGATAATGCGGCAACCAGAGGTCAGATTCAGAAAGTAAGACATATGGTTAAAGTAGAAGAAGCATAAAAAGGAGGTGTCAGAATGGAATTATCAAATTTAAGACCTGCAGCAGGGTCAGTACACAGTGATAATTTTAGAAGAGGTCGTGGACACGGTTCAGGCAACGGTAAGACAGCCGGTAAGGGACACAAAGGTCAGAAAGCTCGTTCAGGAGCACCGAGAGCGGGTTTTGAAGGCGGTCAGATGCCGTTATACAGACGTATTCCTAAGAGAGGGTTCACATGCAGAAACTCTAAGGAAATCGTTGCAATTAATTTAAGTGCCTTGGAAGTATTTGACAGCGGTACAACAGTTGACGTGAATACATTGATCGAAAAGGGAATCGTTAAGAATCCCCGCGATGGTGTTAAGATTCTTGGAAACGGAGAATTTACTAAGAAACTCGATGTAAAAGTGAATGCTTTCAGTGCATCTGCGAAAGAGAAAATCGAGGCACTTGGTGGAACAGCAGAGGTGATCTAATGTTTACAACCTTAAAGAATGCGTTTAAGATTAAAGAAATTAGAAAAAAGCTTTTCTTTACGTTTATGATGTTGGTTGTGATCCGTCTTGGATCACAGCTGCCCGTTCCGGGTATCAACAGGAACTTTTTTGCAGACTGGTTTGCACAGCAGACAGGGGATGCGTTTAATTTCTTTAATGCTTTTACAGGTGGATCATTCCTGAACATGTCTGTTCTGGCATTGAATATCACGCCATATATCACATCGTCCATCATTATGCAGCTTATGACGATAGCGATTCCCAAATTGGAAGAGATGCAGCGTGACGGTGCAGACGGAAGGAAGAAGATTGCATCTATAACGAGATATGTGACGGTAGTTCTTGCACTTGTCGAGGCGAGCGCCATGGCAATCGGCTTCGGGCGTCAGGGTCTCCTTCAGACTTATAATGTGATGAATATTATTACTGTCATTGCAGCATTGACCGCAGGTAGTGCGTTCCTTATGTGGGTTGGTGAGAGAATCACGGAAAGAGGCGTCGGAAACGGAATCTCTATCGTGCTGACAATCAACATTTTGTCGCGTATGCCGCAGGATATCACACAGTTGTTTGAACAGTTTGTGATCGGAAGGTCCATTGCAAAAGGCGTGGTAGCAGCAATTATTATTATTGCGATTATCATATTGATGGTGGTACTTGTTATCATCCTGAACGATGGTGTACGGAAGATTCCCGTGCAGTATGCAAAGAAAGTACAGGGTAGAAAGATGATTGGCGGTCAGACGACCAACATCCCGCTGAAAATCAATACATCAGGCGTTATTCCTGTTATCTTCGCATCATCATTGTTACAGCTCCCGGTGCTTGTCTGCTCCTTTTTTAATATTGGCGGGACAGGCGTATGGGGTGAGATTTTAAAAGGTTTGAATTCCAATTATTGGTGTAATCCGAGTCAGCCGATTTACTCGATATGTTTGGTGGTGTACATTGTTTTGTTTATTCTTTTTGCATACTTTTACACCTCTATTACCTTCAATCCTTTAGAGATTGCGGAGAACATGAAGAAACAGGGCGGTTTTATTCCCGGAATCAGACCGGGCAGACCTACCAGTGATTATCTGAGCAGGGTACTTACCTATATCATCTTCATTGGTGCAGTCGGACTTACAATCGTATGCGTTGTGCCTTATTTCTTCAATGGAATATTTGGTGCAAGCGTATCTTTCAGCGGCACGAGCCTTATTATTATCGTGAGTGTTGTACTGGAGACCGTTAAGCAGATTGAATCTCAAATGTTGGTTCGCAATTATAAGGGATTCTTAAATGATTAATGAATATGATTATTGTGGGGACGAGCAGGAACACTGGCGCGTCCCTTACATTAATTTAGTGAAGTTCAATTTTGTATTATATAGAAAATTCTTCGGCGGACTTCGAGTTCGCAAAGCGTAAACGAGCTTTGCTCGTTATAGGAAAAGGAGTAAATTTACAATGAAAATAATTATGTTAGGCGCACCCGGTGCAGGTAAAGGAACGCAGGCTAAGATGATTGCAGATAAATATGGTATTCCGCACGTTTCGACGGGTGATATTTTCAGGGCAAACATCAAAAACGGAACAGAACTTGGTATGGAAGCCAAGAAATATATGGATCAGGGACTGCTCGTTCCGGACGAACTGACAGTGAAGATTCTTCTCGACAGAGTGGCGAATGAGGACTGTAAGAACGGATATGTGTTAGACGGCTTTCCGCGGACAATCCCGCAGGCGAACGTGTTAGATAAAGCGCTTACGGAACTTGGCGATCAGATTGACTTCGCGATTGACGTAGATGTGCCCGATGAAAACATTGTAAAGAGAATGGGTGGCAGACGCGCATGCCTTTCCTGCGGCGCGACATATCATATTGAACATGTGCCGCCGAAAGCGGAAGGTATCTGCGATACATGCGGAGAGAAGCTTGTTCTTAGAGATGATGACAAACCGGAGACGGTGCAGAATCGTTTGAATGTGTATCATGAGCAGACACAGCCGCTTATCGAGTTCTATGAGGCAAAAGGGGTTTTAAGAACAGTTGACGGCACACAGGATATGAAGGACGTATTCAAGTCTATCGTAGCAATTCTTGGATAACAGCGTACATTCATATGTATCGATAAGGTACGGTATGGAGAGGAAACAAGATGGCAATAACAATTAAATCTCCAAGAGAAATTGAACTGATGAGGAAGTCGTGCAGATTGCTTTGCGAGGTGCATGAAGAACTGGCGAAGATTATCCGTCCGGGTATCTCTACGAAAGAGATTGACAGGATATGCGAGGAACTGATACGCAGTAAAGGGGGAATTCCGAATTTTCTGCATTACCAAGGATACCCCGCTTCGGTATGCGTCTCGGTAAATGAAGAGGTCGTACACGGCATCCCGAGAGAGGATCATATTATTAAGGAAGGCGACATTGTCAGTCTGGATACCGGTTTGATTTATCAGGGGTTCCATTCCGATGCAGCGAGAACCCATGCGGTAGGACAAATCAGCGCCGAAACGCAGAAATTGCTTGACGTGACGAAGCAGAGCTTCTTTGAGGGGGTTAAGATGGCGAGAGCGGGAAATCATCTTCACGATATTTCCAATGCTATTGATGCATATGTGACACCTTTCGGTTACGGCATCGTCAGGGATCTGGTGGGACACGGTATCGGAACGCAGATGCATGAGCAGCCTCAGATACCTAATTTTGCCCAGCGGCGGAGAGGACCGAAGCTTCGGGCCGGCATGACATTGGCGATAGAACCGATGATTAATATGGGATGTGCCGACGTGGAGTGGATGGATGACGGATGGACGGTCGTTTCGGCGGATCATTCTCCGTCGGCACATTATGAGAACACAGTGTTGATCACAGACGGTGAACCGGAGATACTGACCTTGTGATACGATGAAGTACCGGAGTTTTATCGGAACATTGTATCTGTGTGCGGACTGCCGCAGACATAATCATATGTAGGAATGGAGTAGGATATGATAGGGATGCTTGCCGTGTCAAGAGCGGGTCATGACAGTAATAAAACCTATGTCATAATAGGAGAAGACGGCGAATATGTATATCTGGCCGACGGGAGAACAAGGACCGTAGAGAAACCGAAGAAAAAGAATAGGAAGCATATTCAGATTATTAAGAAAATACAGATAGATAAATCGGAAGAGGGATTTAAAGATTTGGAGATTAAGAGAGTAATCAAAATGTATCAGGAGGAAGCAAATGTCAAAAGCTGATGTAATTGAAATTGAAGGAACAGTCATTGAAAAGTTACCCAATACCATGTTTCAGGTAGAGTTAGAGAACGGTCATGTGGTGCTGGCACACATAAGCGGTAAACTGCGTCAGAATTTTATCCGTATTTTACCCGGCGATAAAGTAACTTTGGAGTTATCACCCTATGATCTGTCTAAAGGAAGGATTATTTGGAGAGATAAGTAACCGACGCAGGAATAATGCGCAGTAAAAGATTGGCGCTGTGACAAAAGATTCAGAAAACCGCTTGCCAAACAGAATGTTTGATGATATAATGTAAAACGGTCTTTTTTGAAAGGAGGGTTTAAGATGAAAGTAAGATCATCAGTAAAACCGATTTGCGAAAAATGCAAGATCATTAAAAGAAAAGGAAAGATCAGAGTAATTTGTGAAAATCCGAAACATAAACAGGTACAAGGTTAATCCCCGCTAAGTTTAAAGCACAACGGGGTTCTTGTCTATTTCATTATAGATGCTGGAGCCTATGGGAGATTACTTTTTGATACCAACAATATGTTTGGAAAGATCGGATGTCTGATCCGGTTGGGTAGAACCTACCCCAATCAATTAGTAAAGCGAGCAGACTCGCTTAAGAGGTTTGCCTTACTAACTCGGGGCAATCTCGAATGAAACGTAAAGAAGATGGAGGAAACGTAAATGGCTCGTATTGCAGGTGTTGATTTACCGAGAGAAAAACGTGTGGAAATTGGTTTGACTTATATCTACGGTATCGGTAGAGTGAGTGCAAACAAGATTCTGGAGGCGGCAAACGTTAATCCTGATACTCGCGTCAGAGAACTGACTGACGATGAGGTCAAGAGACTTGCTGAAGTAATCGATAGAGATTACATGGTAGAAGGTGATCTCAGAAGAGAGATCGCGCTTAATATCAAGCGTCTTCAGGAAATCGGATGTTACAGAGGCATCCGCCACAGAAAAGGTCTTCCGGTTCGTGGTCAGAAGACTAAGACCAATGCAAGGACAAGAAAAGGTCCTAAGAGAACAGTAGCAAACAAGAAGAAGTAACATAGGTTCGTATTAGAGACTATGCGAATCAGTAACAAAGATGGTTAGTAGAATATGAGAAAGTAGGTTAGTTTATTATGGCTAAAAAAGTTACCAAAAAAGTGACAAAAAAGCGTGTAAAGAAAAACGTTGAACGTGGACAGGCACATATCCAGTCTTCTTTTAACAACACAATCGTTACTCTGACAGATACAGAGGGTAATGCATTGAGCTGGGC
>VSOA01000023.1 GCA_009774585.1 Lachnospiraceae bacterium | reverse complement strand
AGAATAATCGAAACTGGTGGATTTTTTGTGTGTTATAGAAATAAACCTGAAAAACGGTATATTTTTCAGCGGCCTCGTATGATACGCGGGGGTACGCTTCTAATTGCGAAAACGAAGCTCTTACAATATTTTTAAGGCAGATAAGCTGCCGCCAACCCATAATACATATTCGCATGGAAGGTAAAGGAACAAGACACCTGTAACCAACATAAAAGGATACCTACTACAATACCGGGAATATATGGGTTATTACACCGTTTAAACAATCGCCGGATCATAATGACCGCCACCGGAAATACCGGAATGGCATTGATTGTATAAGTATACGTGTAGGTAGAACCGAAAACAAAAGGTTTGACACCATTCTTTATATATAAATAATAGCCGACAAGAGTAACCACAAGGGCAGGCAGCATATTCATGACCGCAAAGAACAAATCGTTTACCCATTCCGCCTCCTTGGCAATCCTACAATGATAAGCGCTGTTGAGTGCAATGGATACGGCAATACCGAAAATCAGGTATGCGGGAAGATAGGCAAAAAACACACCCAGATTTCCAAGCGGAATGTTTTTTAATCCCCACAGATAATAATGGTAATCTACATCAAATATATTGTTTGCCGCCGCCACAATAACAAATACTGTTGCACAGGCAAGTAAAGACACCAAGATACTTTTCAAAAATCCGGAAAGTGAAATCTTTAAGCCCCAGCTTGTCATGGAGTCTCCGTTTTTCTTTGCATATAACGCATAAGAAACGAAAGATGTAATCAACATAAATATTCCGTTAAGCAATGCCCATAATGCATAAATATTTGAGGGCTGCTGTGCAAAGACAGTGGAACAGCAATAACCAAATCCTAATTTAAATATTCCGCTGATACTGCAGAAAGCAAATGCGCAGTTCGCAATCGTCAGTACCCAGAACCATTTTTTGCCGGTCTTATTGGGAGACGGACGCAGAGCTGCCGCTTCACCCTTCTGCAGGCATGTAAAAAATCTGATACGCGTAAGACATCCCACACTAAACACGCAGCACAGAAGAACACCTAACAGGCCAAGCAGATTGCTAATTGTCAATGCTGCAAAACGTTGATTTTGCCCGACAATGTAATTAGGCGCTTCAAAGCAGTCTTGGAAGAAGTCGCAGACCGCGGCGAGGGCATTGGACCCTCCTTGGGGTTTTGCATGTATCTCCTCTGCGGAATTTACTCGTCGCAAAGCTTTGACGCCTTCTATTTCAGCAGTGTAACTATGTCCCGGAACTACGGAATTTCCTTCGAAAGCAGCGGGGTCCTGTCCGAAGGCAAACAAAGACTTTGCACTATCAGAACTCAGCCATTGCTGCACCCCCATTGTCTGCCCTTCCGAATCCATTCCTCTAAAATAAACGTGATCATAAACAGTATAATAAAGTCCAAAATCTCTGGAGCCATAAATGTTTGCCCAAGTTCCCGTATCATCCGTATATACCGGATCGGAAGATATCAGATAAATTGCGGAAATCATAGGATTATCCGTTTGATTATCTATTTTAACGCAGTTGTTCGCCGCCTGTCCTCCGGCAGAATGTCCTGCAACGCCAATCTGAGACTTGTCCACATAATCAAGCGTCCCTACATATCTCACCGCCGCATAGGAACCGTATGCTTCGTTTATCTCAGCAGGCGCAAAATATGTTTCCGCGCCGGTAATTTCCGAATCTCCGTGATTAAGCATATCCGGCAGAATAACAACAAATCCTCTGCGGGCAAGTTCCAGCCCATACTGGGAATAACTTTCTTTGTTGACCGTAAGTCCATGTGTCAGAATTACTGCAGGCGCCGGATTTTCCGGCGTAGCCGAATTCGGTTTGAACACTCGCGCCGATATCTTATTTCCATTCATAGTGCTTAAATCCACCGTAGAAATACTGATTTTCCCCCAGTCGCGAAGAATGACACCCGATAATACGGTAAAAAATAAGGTGAAGAGTAACGAGAAGGCAAATGCCTTTTGAGGAGTAACCCTCTTTTTCTTTATTGTCTCCATAATAAATACCTCCTTTTCAAATTAATTATAAACAATTGAAAAAGAGGCTCATATACATATCCGGACACCATGCACACCAAAAGCGACATCATGCCGCAGGCATCATTGATAATTAAATAAATCAAATATATAATGGCTGTAAACTTTTCACATACTATTATTGCAAAGACCAAATTATCTCAGCATAAAAGGAGACAGGCATGGAGAAAAATGCATATCTCATTTCTGAAATAACCTGTAAAGGATCCGAAAAAATTCCGGTTTCTTCCGGCGGGTATTATCAGTTTATTCTCATTAAAACAGGAAGCTTTTTTTACAAGTACGCAGGGCAGCAATCCTACTGTGGTATTCATGAGTTCCTGATGCTTAAACCGGGAACTTCATTGGTATTGTGCAGTGCGTCAGGTTCTTTTCCGCTTAAACTGCTCTCTATTCAGTTTTCGGAAAAATTCTTACAGGAGCTTTCCGACAAACAAATGGATTTTCTGGCACATTTCGCAAATCTGCCATCAGAATGCGTCTCCATCACTGCAGAAAACAGTCTGATGATGATTACCAAAAATCTGACCGTGGATTTAGTAAAAAAGAAAAGTGCAGCTGAACTCGGCGATTCCGTTTACAGATTCGGACTACTCTCCTTGATCGCTGTTTTTCTTGCCCGGGCATTCCGCCAGCCGGACAAAGAAATAAAAAAAGAGCCGGAAATGAAAGAAATGCTTTTGGATTCTCTTATGTTCTATATCAAAGAACATATCACGGAAGAAATTCCCTTAGCACGGCTGGAACGGGAATTTAACATCAGCCAGAGACATATCCAACGAGAATTTAAAAAGGGAACCAGTCAGACCGTACACAGCTATATCATCAAGACAAAACTTGCCCTCTGTGCCAAATATATTGCAGAAGGGATGCCTATAAACCTTGTTTATACAAAAGCGGGATTTGGCGGATATAGCCATTTTTTCCGTGCATTCAAGAAAGAATTTCAGATGACTCCGAGAGAATATTATAAACTCTGCTGCCAGACAAAGACCTCAGATGAAAACATTCCGCCCAACGATACCGCCTAAGCAAAACAGTAATCCGGGTCTTGTAGAATTTTCAGAGTACTCATTCAATGGATGGAGGTGGATTCGAACCACCGAAGCAATTTGCAGCAGATTTACAGTCTGTCCCCTTTGGCCACTCGGGAATCCATCCGTACGCAAAAATCATTCGCTTTGCAAAACCGCAAAGCCAAAATATTCGCTTGATTTCATAAAAAGTGAGGAATTAAACTTCCTCACTTTTTATATCATATCATTATATGAATTGCAAGAAATTTTTAATTGCATGGTCTTCATAACGCAGAATAATTGCGGAAGTTGCCGGAAGCGTTACGGTTACTTTACCGGCAATCACCGGATACTCTTTCTCTTCCGTCGTATATCCCTGCGCCGTAGTAAGCATGAGCTGCTTTACCGTACATTCCTTCGGAATCCCCAGATACCACACAGACATCTCTTTCGTAATCTCATGATCATTATTATTGACCAGAATTACCGACTGTGCCTGTCTTGTGAACCTGCCGTATCCGATTACATTATAATCGCTTTCAATGTATTTAAGCGACCCTGTCAGAAACTCTTTATGCTCTTTATGGATTCTGATAATTGCCTTATGGAAATCAATCAGTTCACGATCTTCATGTCCCCACGGATAGGTACGTCTGTTATCGGGATCGGTAAATCCGCATACGCCCGCCTCATCACCGTAATAAATTGTCGGCGCACCGGGCCAAGTCATCTGAATCACTACTGCTTCCCTGAGTATCGCTTTATTTACACCTAAATTTGCCGCTTCAGGACCAAGCGTACTCGTTCTGCCGACTTTTCTGTTAGTTCTGGTCAGAAAACGGGAATGGTCATGATTGGATAATTCATTCATTGCCACCTGCAAAGACGGAGTCGTAAAATTGGCTCCGTGGTGCATCATAGCTCCCCAAAAACTGTCGGCATTGCCTCGCAAATCTTCTCTATAGTCATCACTATGCTTCTGCATCCCTGTCAGAAACCAAGTCACCGGCTCCATAAAGGCATCGTAATTCATGACGGTGTCCCACTCGTCGCCTTGCAGCCAGTCTTTGGGGCTGCCATAATGCTCCGCCAATATAATGGCGTCCGGATTTACCATCTTAACGGTCTTACGAAACTCTTTCCAGAAATTATGATTAAACTCCGGTGAATGCCCGAGATCTGCCGCCACATCCAGTCTCCAGCCATCCACGTTATACGGCGGAGAAAGCCATTTTCTCGCAATATACAAAACATAATCCATCAAGTGTCTGGAATTCTCATAATTCAGCTTCGGAAGCGTATCATGCCCCCACCAGCCGTCATAAGACCCATTGTATGGCCATTTATGGTCGTCATGGAACTGAAAATAATCGTGATATACGCTGTCCTGCGAAATATACGCACCCTTCTCGTACCCCGGCGCATTTTCATAAATACGTTCTCTGTCCATCCATTTATTGAACGAACCGCAATGATTAAACACCCCATCAAGAATGACTTTCATTCCTCTTAAGTGCGCTTCCTTGACTACTTCGGCAAATAGTGCGTTGCTCGCCTCCAGATTGTCTTTATTGGATATTCGGTCGATATATCTCGTAGCAAATCTGTTTTCTTTCTGGTCAGGTCTGAGCAGTTCCCCTTCATCATGTACGATTTTGCCGAAGTGCGGGTCAATATAATCATAATCCTGTATGTCATATTTGTGATTGGACGGAGATACAAACAAAGGATTAAAATAAATAACGTCCACGCCCAGTTCCTGAAGATAATCCATTTTATCCAGAACTCCCTGCAAGTCCCCGCCATAGAATTCTCTGACTCCCATCGTCGCCGGATATTTATTCCAATCATCAACTTTGACCGTCTTATCACCGATATACTGATACTCACCTGTCAGCACATCATTAGTGGGATCCCCGTTGCAGAAGCGATCCACATAAATCTGATAGAATACCGCTCCTTTTGCCCATTCCGGCGTGCTAAATCCCGGTATCAACTGAAAGTGATAATATTCATTGATATCTTTGCAGACACCCCTCGTATCATAATAGCAGGTAATCTTACCCACTTGTACCTCAAAATAATAAATCAGTTTCTCGTTTTCTAACTGAATAGAGTGAGAATAATAATCAAAATTATCATCTGACTCTGTCTTGAGCATAATGTGCTTCTCGCCTTTGCAAACTAAAAACACGCGGTCAATATTATTTATCGCAGAGCGAAAGTGAATATTAACTTCCCCATACGCACTTGGTTCCGGCGGATAAACATAATCCTCTGTCATATCCGAGAACAAAGCCTTCCTGTTAAAAACCGGGCGCATGGATGTAAAATACTGTTGATTCTTTTCTGCCTTCTGAAATTGACTCAAGTCCATGTTGTATGCCTTCCTCTTAAAAACTGCTTATATGCTATTTTATACTATATATTGTGGATATTCAAGGTTTTTGAGCAACTTATGGTGAAAAGTAAAAAAGACAGCTTATGCAAACTGTCTTTTTTAGAGAAGGTATTTCTTTCTTATGGGGTATAGCAAAAAACTATATAATGTATTGGGGGTTACAAGTAGTATAATAGCATACCCCCTATTCGTCTACAATACTAAGGATTCACAAATATTACAATTTTGCATATTCGTTTTTGTGCAAAATATACAATTCTTTACTACGTTGCCATTGTAGAGTCTTCTGGCTGCGGATATTTGACGTCAAACAAAGCCTCAAATTCAGCGCGATTAATTTTTTCTTTCTCTAGCAGCAGTTTAGCACATTTATGCAGTACTTCCTCGTGTTTTACGATAATCTCTTTTGCCTTCTTATAGCAATCGTCGATAATCGCCTTCACCTCTTTATCAATCTCGCCGGAAACCGTTTCACTGTGGCTCTTCGCATGTGCAAGATCCCTTCCGATAAACACTTCGTCATCGTCGTCGTCATAATTAATCACGCCGATATTCTCCGACATACCATAACGGGTAACCATACGACGGGCAACCTTTGTCGCCTTCTTAATATCGCTCGATGCTCCGGTCGTGATATCGTCGAAAATAATCTCCTCCGCAATACGTCCGCCCAGAGATACCATGATATCTTCTATCATCTTGCCTTTGGTTAAGAACATCTCGTCCTTCTCCGGAAGAGGCATCGTATATCCTGCGGCTCCGAGTCCCGTAGGAATGATAGACACCGTATATACAGGTCCGACATCCGGAAGCACATGGAATAAAATCGCATGTCCGGCTTCATGATATGCCGTAATCTTCTTCTCTTTATCGGAAATAATCCGGCTTTTCTTCTCCGTACCAATACCAACCTTAACAAAAGCTCTCTTAATGTCTTCCTGTTTCACAAAAACTCTCTTATCCATAGCCGCGTTAATTGCCGCCTCATTGAGAAGATTCTCCAAATCCGCTCCGGTAAACCCTGCCGTCGTCTGCGCAATCTGAGACAAATCCACATCGTCACCAAGCGGTTTATTGTGAGCATGTACCTTAAGAATATCTTCCCTGCCCTTGACATCCGGCGGCGCCACCGTAATCTTACGATCAAAACGCCCCGGTCTTAAGATCGCGGGATCCAATATATCTACACGGTTTGTCGCCGCCATCACAATAATCCCCTCGTTAATGCCAAATCCATCCATCTCAACAAGAAGCTGATTCAACGTCTGCTCGCGTTCATCATGACCGCCACCCATACCGGTTCCGCGTCGTCTTGCCACTGCATCTATCTCATCAATAAATATAATACACGGCGCATGTCTCTTCGCCTCTGCAAACATATCCCGCACGCGGGAAGCTCCCACACCGACAAACATTTCCACAAAATCTGAACCGGATATGCTAAAGAACGGTACATTCGCTTCTCCGGCAATTGCTTTTGCGAGCAGCGTCTTACCGGTACCCGGCGCTCCTTCCAGCAAAATACCTTTGGGGATACGCGCACCCACTTTCGTAAACTTACCGGGATCTCTTAAGAATTCAACAATCTCCTGCAGTTCTTCCTTCTCTTCTTTCAGACCCGCTACACCGTCTAACTTAATCTTATTTTCCCCGCCCATGGTCAGTTTGGCACGGCTCCTGCCGAAATTCATCATCTTGCCGCCACCGCCGCCATTGGCATTCTGTGCGTTCATCATCACAAAGAAAAATACACATACCACCACTACCAGAAGAATCGGAAATACGCTGTTAAGAAACCAGCTTTCCTCCGGTACACTCTCTACCGTGGGATCCAGTCCGTAGTTTCTGACCAGCGTCTCCATCTCCGTCACGTCCGTTACAAATAAGATGTGCTCCTGCCCGTTCTTTAATGTAACTTCCAGTGAACCTGTAGGCGTGTTTTTGTTCGGGCAAATATTGACGATTGCAATATCTCCGTTCTCCAACTGGCTTACGAACTCGCCTCTCGTGTAACCGTTATTCTGTACTTTCAGAGTACCAATCCAGACAGTAAACAATAATAAACCTATGATAATGACAAAATACATGTAAAAACTTCTGTTATTCCTATTCAAAGCAAACCTCTTTCATCAATCAAATTTTACAACGCCGATATAAGGCAAATTGCGATATTTCTGATCATAATCCAAGCCGTAGCCTACTACGAACTCATCGGGAATCTGAAAACCGGTATAGTCTACCTTGACATCCACCACTCTTCTCTCCGGTTTGTCAAGCAATGTGCACAGCTTTACATCCGCAGGACCCCTGTCCTTCAGCATTTCCATAAGATAACTAAGGGTTCTCCCTGAGTCCACAATATCTTCCACCACCAGCACATTTTTGCCGCCCAACGGCTCATCCAAGTCTTTAACGATTCTAACTACGCCGCGGGATTTCGTGTCTCCGCCGTGACTGGACGCCGCCATGCATTCTAAAGATACCGGCACAGTGATTCTCTTTGCCAGTTCACACATAAAGAAACTGCCGCCTTTAAGTACGCAGACCAAATGCACCTGCTTACCGGCATAATCTTTGGAAATCTGATTGCCGATTTCCTGAATCCTCTTGTCAACTTCCTCCTCAGACAATAACACTTCAATTCGTTCCGCCATGACGTCCTCCTCTTAGCCGTACCTGTAAAATACGCTTTGTACTTTCCTCCACTTTATAGCGCTCACTGATGCGGTATCCGGGTATCCACAGAACATGTGCTCCGTCAACCAGTATATGCATATTGTCACGCTGTAATTTAGGAATTTTTTCATTGATCATGTATTGTTTGACCGACTTTGTATGAAGCGCACCGTCAATTGTAAGATAATCCCCCGGTTGTCTCGTCCGCAACAACGCAGTCGTAGTTATTTTATCATAATCAAACCATTTCGTATATCTATTTTCCGGAATATTTTGCTGTTTCTCACAGAATTTATCATTATTTGCTAACAAAGTGAACGTATACGTTCCTTCCCCGGGCACATAAATTTCCATCGGCGGTTCCACCGTATACACTTTGCCCATCGCATCGCCGCACATGCTTGTTTGTGCTTCTATACTCTCACCTGCATTCTTACACAGTATGAGCAGGTCATACTCTTTATACGCCTTCATCCCGTGTGGCAATGACAATTCCTTACTGCCGCTTTTCGCGATCAATCTCACCAAATCTGCTATGTGCTGACCTGTAATGTCCTTTCTATGGGGTGTAAGCCGTTCCATACATAAGAGCAGAACCTTTCGATACATAACAGGATCCTGCATTAACAATTTCGCTCCGTCAATCCGCAGGCATACCGGCTGCTGCCCATATACCGTGCTTCCCGGTGATTCCGGCGCTCTGCAGCCCCCTTCGCAGTCCGCTTCACCGATCGCAACTTCTTCTACACACATCCCATATAGCCGCCACGCCTGCTTGTTCAGATATCCTTCCGTCTCTGAAAGTATGTCCGCCAATTCGCCCATATGGGTTACTGCCCCGGAACAGATTTCCTGCTTTGCGTATGCCAATATATGATGCCGGATTTTATTCCGGGTATATGCATCCGTCTCATTTGTACTGTCCTGACAATATTTAAGCCGTCTCCCGGCAAGGTATGCTTCTATCTCGGATCTCTCCAGACACAGAATCGGTCGGATCACATTTTCACGAATAGGCTGAATAGAACTAAGCCCTCTGATTCCGCTTCCCCTGAAAAGATGAAACAACATGGTTTCCGCCCTGTCTTCCGCATTATGGGCAACCGCAATCTTACAGTGTTCCTCTTTCTTTCTCTGCTGCCTGAGCACTTCTTCAAATGCCTGATATCTTAACTGTCTGCCCGCTTCTTCCGAAGATAGTTTATACTCCGCCGCATACCCGTTCATGTCCACATTTCGCAGGAAAAACGGTATCTTCCACTCTTCACACAGCCGCTGTGCATATGCCGCGTCCTCAGCCGCCTCCACACGGACGCCATGGTTTACATGCACTGCAATAAGCCTATATGCTATCTCGCCTGACAGTCTGTGCATAAGATGCAGAAGGCAGACCGAATCCGCCCCACCGGATACTCCGACGGCTATCAGGTCGCCCGCCTCTATCATATGGTACTTCAAAATATAATTTTTTACTTTATCATATACCGTATCTTTCATTTTAACTCCGCATGAATATATCCCGCACACTTATACTTATGTACTTTTTTCATCAGTCACAAATGTCGGTCTGATCCCAGACACCCGTAACCAACACCGTCATGTCGTCCCTGATCTGCCCGTTACTCTGTTTAAGGCAGTAAGCCAATATCTGATTTGCAATCTCATTCGGATTACTGTAGTCCATCTTCCCTATGATTTCCGGAAGCACCTCTTCTCCGATTCCTTGCGAAAGCGCATCGAGAACGCCATCGGAAAGCATAATAATATAATCGCCGCTCTGCAGCGTACGGTACAGAACTTCTATATCAAGCTGCCCAAAAACTCCCAGCGGAAAATTCTGCGTCGAAAGCCTGTCCACCAGACGACCGCGCTTAATATACGTACACGCCGCTCCCACTTTAATGAACTCACACTCGCCGGTGTATAAATTTAATTCACACATATCCAAAGTAGATATGTTATCCTCTTTACCGGATGCTGTCAGTGCCCCGTTAATCATCTGAATCGCGGATTCCTTACGAAATCCTGCTTCCAGAAGCCGCTCCATCATCTCAATGACACGCTCGGAATCACTGCACGCTTTCTCACCGGAACCCATGCCGTCCGACAAGATCACTGTCATCTTACCATTATCCGCCTCATAGAATGTATAGTTATCTCCTGAGATTTTTTCCGTCTCCTTGACCGCCTTTGCCACTCCCGTCAGCAAATGATAAACCGGTTCCTCCAGAAAATAGTATGTATTCCATTCAGGCGTAAGATACATGGGCGCATTCTTCGCCGCGCGCAGCTTACTTCCCATAGACGCTGATATATAATCCGCCACATCTTCCACGGATATATGCTCTCTTTCACCAAGCCGAATCATTTTGTCGGAAGCGGTCTTCATTGTCAGGCTGATTTCCATATGCCCATCCTCATGCTCCAGTTCAAAGAAATTCTTCAACTGAATGCCTGATTCTTTAAGCAGCTTGGACATCTGCCGATATCTTCTTTCGCCCATAGGATGATAGCGGTATGTCTCCTTTGCAACCTCAGCCATAATATGCGCCATCTCTTTAAGATGCCCTGCCAGAAGTTCCTGATTCTCCTGAAACTTGCGCTGCCACAAATAATCAAGACGGTCAGCGGTCTTATTTTGCTCATGGTCGGCCGGACCTTCCTCATCCTGCTCAAACAAATCCGCCAAATCCCTGAAAGATTCCGCATAACCCAGAAGCCTCTGCCTTCCGTATTCCGGTATAATCGCTATTCTATTCTCTTCTCTGACCTCTGCTTGTTTCTTCATGACGTGCCTCCCTCATTCACTATCATTATCCGGCGTTCCGTTTTTCCGGACAATTATTTTTAGTCAATACTCAATATATGAGGGGGTTGTCCAAATTATTACCAAAAGTAAAAAGCAGATTCCGGAACATCATCCAAAACCCGCTTAATTTCCATCTTTAAAAATAATCTCACCTTCATACACCAGACCCAGCTTCTCTTTCGCAATCTCTTCGACATACTTCTTTGTCTGCGTGTATTTCTCATATTCCGCAATTTCTTCTGTTCGCTTCTCTTCCGCCGCAATTTCCTGCATCAAAGCTTCTTCCCTCATCGCATAGGTCGCACGTTTATCACGAAGTTCTACACTTTTGACTGTAACCACAATCAGCATCATTAAAACAACTGTGGTAACTAAAAGCATGCCCATCTTATTATGGCGCTTCCTACGATATGCTGCTTTTCTCGCCATGTTGTCAATGATACCCCACTTTCATTACAGCTTTTCACTGTTTACATAAAACCATTCTAAGGGTTTTTATGAAAACCGTCAACCGCTTTTTAATAAATTCTTTTACTTTTTTAAATTTTTTATTAAGGAATCGAACACACCTTCGAATGGCGGGAAATAGGCATTTTAGCGGCTTCAGCACAACTTGTATCACACGAAATACAAACCACATTATCTTGTATATACACGTTGACATAATACTTACAAACCGATTTCTTATTGTTAATTTATAAAATAGCATACCGATGGCAGCTCCTACCACCGCAAACCATCTCAGAACACCGTTGTTCTCTCTATAAAGCATATAGAACACGCTGATTCCGCACACAAACCAATAGATAAAATCCTCCACAGACATCCAGAACTTCCCATGTCTGAACAGTTTCCTGAATATCAGTATCCAGTCATAGGCAAACGTAATGATCAAACCCATAAGGATAGAATGTAGAAAAAAAGTGACTTCCTGCACAATGCCTTGACTCATATTCTGCTATTTCCCCCAAGAGTTACTTGAACAATCTGGCTATCAGCGATTCGCCTTTCGCACCGTATCCTGCATTCTCCGAATAAGTAAAACTGTCAATCCGCCCGTCTACGTCCACTTCACCCTTGTCAAGAGACAGCCTGCTGACATGCAGCTCATTCCCCTTGATCATCAACATACCCTGTTCCGTCTCCAGCAGAATTTCATTGACATCAAACGATAATACATCATTGACACCATTGATGGTACATGTCCTTCTATCGGTAAGCATCAGTTTGTGAGGTCTCTTATTTACATGATTCAAATCTTCCATACATACCTCCCCAAAACCGTAAGACTTATGTGCCTGTCAGTTTTGCTACTTGTTAAATGTATGCCGGATTCTCATCAAATATGACTGCATCTTATCATTATGTCATATGGTTATGTCAGATATCGGAATAATTCTTTGGCCTCCTCCTTGCGCACTGTCTCCTGCACGTCCAGAACTTCCACTTTGACTTCCTTATTGCCGAACTGAATCGTTATAACATCTCCAGCCTTGACATTTGCAGATGCCTTGGCGGGCTTATCATTAATGAGTACCCTGCCCGCATCACACGCCTCGTTCGCCACCGTACGGCGCTTAATCAAACGTGATACTTTTAAATACTTATCTAATCTCATCTTTGTCTCCTTCTCGAAGCGTTTACGCTTCCATTTCTTTCATACAAGTTTTGTGCAAAGTATACTCCTATGCACTTTCACGATACAAATAAAAGCCCATATGCAATGCATACAAGCTTTTATCATTCTTCGTCATTAAAATTATGCGTTAAGCATGTCCTTCAGTGCCTTGCCAGCTTTGAACTTAGGCGCCTTAGAAGCAGCAATCTTCATAACAGCGCCACTCTGAGGATTTCTACCCTCTCTGGCTGCTCTCTTGGAAACTTCAAAAGTACCGAAACCAACTAACTGTACCTTTCCGTCTTTCTTTAACTCCTCAGCAACAACATCTGTGAATGCCTTTAAAGCCTTCTCTGCATCTTTTTTAGATAAGCCTGCCTGATCAGCCATAGCTGCAACTAACTCTGTCTTGTTCATCTTAACTCCTCCTCTTAAATGAGTCTTCTATTATTTACTTAGATGTTTCTCTTTTGAAACGCCTACATACATTTATAAACGTTTTCACCACTGTTGTCAAGCATAAAAATGGCATTTTTACGGCATTTCTCGGTATTTTAACGAATCACATCCGAGCATATGTGTTATGTAAATTGGCTTTGTCGAGTTTTGTATTTTACCTGTCTCTCTTACGACGGCGTTTTTTCATATTTTTCGATAAAATCCTCAATTCTGTCTGTAAGTATCTGCTCAGATGAGAGCTTATATAATCTGGCAATATCAGAAAGCTGCATAAACATATCCGCCATAATCCGTTCCAGTTCTTTGCCGTAGGCTTCGGCACTGCATGTTCTGAGTGCATCTACCGACTTCTGCAGCGCATCTATATCCTGCTCATAGGTGTTGCCCGGCTCATAGCACTTATCCGCTTTCTTCAATACTTTGGCGGCTCTGGTGAGCGCAGGCAGCTCCTTAGGTATATCCCGCAGAGGCGATGATACCCATTCTTTATCTTTCTTCTCTTCTTTCTTAATTTCTTCCCAGTTCGTAAGCACTTCTTCCGGCGTATCTACGCTGCCTGTACCAAACACATGAGGATGCCTGCGCACCATCTTACGGCTCACGTCGTCCACGACGTCCTCCATCGTAAACAACCCTTCTTCCGCAGCAATCTGTGCATGCATAACTACCTGCAAAAGCACGTCGCCCAGTTCTTCCTGCATATTCTCAGCATTACCTGTCTGGTGATAGATACGAATGGAGGCAAGCAGCTCCGCTGCCTCCTCCATCATACAGGGTCTTAAGCTGTCATGGGTCTGCACCCGATCCCATGGACAGCCGTTCTCACCCCTGAGCATTTTAATAATTTCCAGAAATTCTTCGTATGTATACTTTTTGTCTTTGCTATTCATTTATTCTCCGTTTTCCTGCTATCTAGTAGATTACGTAGTGTTCCCGCTTGTTTGCGGCTGCTTCTCTCCACATATGATACACTCACCGTTTTCATATTTGTGTCCATGGTTAGGATTGATCACCCCGCATATCGTACATTTGCCATTGTCATAGCTATGTTGGTGATCCGGATTTATTTTCCCGCATATTGTACACACACCGCTGTCATAACTGTGTTCATGATCAGGATTGATTGCTCCACATATCGTACACTTGCCGTTTTCATAACTATGCTCATGGTCGGAATTTGCTGCTCCGCATATCGTACACTTGCCGTTTTCATAGTTATGCTCATGGTCCGGATTGATTGCTCCGCATATCGTACATTTGCCTTTGTCATAACTATGCTCATGGTCCGGATCTATTGCTCCGCATATCGTACATTTGCCATTATCATACATATGCTTGTGATCTTCTCCTGTCGACCCGCCGCTTGTGGTATCCGTAGACGTCGTCTTATCACTCGTAGTACCCGAAGAAGTCGTATTATCGCTTATGGACGGTCCCTGCTCCTTCTCCAAGTCTGTAAAGGAATAGGTGATGTCTTCTTTGTCATTATACAGATAAATTGTATAACTCTTCGTCTTATACCCGCTCTTTCGCAGTGTAATCGTATGCCTGCCGACTTCCTTCTTAAATCTGACCGGTGAAACCCCCATATAGACACTATCCAGATATACTTCAACGCCCTTGGGTGAATCGATATATACTTTGTTGCCGTTAGACGACTTAATCGTGTTCTCACTGACAGAAGGCAATGCATTCGACGAAATACTGGTATTTGATTTCGGCTTATCCTTATCTGTCAATAAATCGGGTTCTTCATCTTCTATATCATTCTGGCTGATTGTCGGATAATTGCTGTCATCTTCTTTCTGCTCTTCCAGCGTGAAAGATATCTTCGCATACTCTGAACCAACCTGAATATATTTCGTCAGAGAATCATAACCGTTTGCTTCCAAATGTACCTGATGTATGCCGTAAGGCAATTCAACCGCACTGCTGATATCCACTTCTTTATGGTCTATCGATACTTTAGCATTCTCCGGTGTAACAGAAAACAGGATTCTTCCCGTCCTATTCTCAGGAATCTCAAGATCTCCTACGTCCAGCACCACCTCTTTGTCGCGTTCTATGATTACATTCTTCACACAACTCGCACCGTTATTGGAAAGAAGTACTTGATATTCTCCTTCAGGCACCACCAGAAGCATGTCCTCCGTAATCTCCCGGATCACGGTATTACCCACCTCTATCCAGCCTCCAATCAATGGCTGATCATTTCTAAGCCTCAGATATCCATGCCCCTTCTCAACGTTGATACTGTAAATCTTATGGTCTATTCCCTGCACTGAGACGACGTCCTGCATCACGATATCCATTACTTCCACTCGTTTGCCTTCTGATAGTACAACAACGTCATCCGGCAGGGAATAAGTTGTCGACCCGATACTTGCCGTCTTATTAACGCCTCCCAGATCGTAGTTCACCACATTGTCATAGACCCACGCAGCAGGAGACAACTGCATACTGGCAATCTGTCTTCTTCCTTTCAGGAAATTTACATCTACCACGTCTCCTGCCCTGATCTGGGAAATCGTCATCGGGCTGCCGTATTTATCATTGATGTAGGTAGTACCGTCATAATACAGCGTATACTGCTTACCCGTGCTCATGTTCATGAAAGTAACGCTCTTATTCTGCTGATCCGAAGATACGACTACTGCCGTATCCGCCGAATCATAACTGCCCACGGTAGTGACAGTAAATCCGGTATCCATCGCACCGCCTTCTTTGTCCTTTGCCATACCTATATTGCTCGCCTGAGATGTACAGCCGGTAATCAATAATGCTAACATGACAATCACTGCTGCTGCCTGTGAAATTCTTCCGTGCATCTTATATCGTATCCTTTCTTCACTGCTGTAAAACCGCCTTTGTGCCAATCGGTAAATTATTCGTCCGCCTACAGCTTAAATATACTTTCCAAGAAGAGCTGTTTCTCCCTCTCCTGCGCAAATAATTTCTCTATTTTCTCCATATTTCTTCCGGGTATCCATGCTTTACCACTGTTATAATAGAAATTAACGATCTTCCAGAATTTCTCAGGGTACGCTAAACGATAGTATAATTGCTTATAATCCCTTTCTGTCAGAGTTCTCTCCATATTATAACTCTCAAGCAGCATATCACCAAGTGTCTGCGACCAGTTATTTTTTTCCAAAAGCTTTCGCAGGAATAAGTATAAATCCCTTACCGGATAGTCCCTCACACATTTTTCAAAGTTAAGCAGGACGCTTCCGGATTCCGTCTGCATAATATTATGGTACTGATAATCGCCATGACACACAATGGGAAATTCGTAAGAATCTTCCTCATAGGCATAATAACGCAATTCATCGGTAATTTGCAAGGCATTATTCATGAAATAATCATAATGTTTCATTAAATATATCTCAAAATCCGTTTTCTGGCTCTTCTCGCGCAGAAACTTTCTGACCTTTTTTAATTCCCGATTATGCTTTTCGTATTCTTTATCAGCCCGATATACCGGCTGCTCGGACAGAATATCGCATCCCGACAAATCGGAAACCCGATGCAGTTTTGCCAGAACGGACACCGCCTGCCGGCATTCTTCTATATCTCTGTGATTACATTCCCTGCCGTCACAATATGTCTTGACAATATACGCGACCCTGTCCTGATCATATACGATAAATTCATCCTCTTTTGTCCGCAGTATAGATTCTACCCGTACATCGCCGCTTTCATTAATATGTTTTAACAAATAATCCTGAAATTCCACTTTGTCGGCAGGTCCGCAATATTCTTTTAAGATTAACAGCCCCTTGTTCGAGTCGCAAAGAATCGCGCCTCTTCCTTTCCATGTCCGGTTTACTTCTATCTCATATTGCTCCAATAAGTTGACTGCTCTGTCATTCACACGAATACCCCCCGCTTTGTCGTCTATCCTATCTTATGAGATGTGGTTGGAAAGTATGAAAAAAACATCGCGTCTTAATTTATTTGCACTTATTTATCATTCCGTATCTTTTTCTCGGAAATCCGCAGCAGTTCATCACGAGTATTTTTGTGCGGATTCTCTAATACCAAATCAAGCAGTTCTTTCAGAAGTTCTCCGATTTCTCTGCCGGGCGACATGCCGAGCGCAATCAGGTCGCTGCCGGTCACCGCCAGATCTTTCAGGCTTATGCATTCCTGCCTCCTGCAGATTCCGTCATAAAGCTCCCGCAATTGTGCAAGTTTCTCTAATTTTTCTTCCCTCATATAATTGCTCTGTGCCTGAATGTCTGCATATCTTACGGCAAAAAGCATAGGAAAAATATCCTCTCCTATGCGGTTGACAGCCCGCCTCACCCCGCTTGCGGTCAGTCCGATTTCCTGATCGTGATAACGGACAAGCTTCACCACCTTTTCCAGCGTATCATTATCAAATTTCAAGCGGCGTAAGACGTCTTTCGCTATTCTCTCTCCAGCGTCTGCATGTCCCTTGTTATGGATAATCCCGGCCTCATCTATCGTCAGCGTCTGCGGCTTACCGATATCATGGAAAAGCATCCCCAGACGCAGTACTTTATCCGCTTCTATCTCCTGCATCGCATGCAAAATATGTTCTCCGACATTATAACAATGATGAGGATTGTTTTGCGCAGTCTCCATACAGAGGTCAAACTCCGGCAATATCTGCGCTGTAATGCCCGTCTCATATGCCGTGCGCAGATAATCGGGATGGGGAGATATCACAAGTTTAACCAGTTCCGCCTGAATCCGTTCCGCACTGATCAACTTCAGGTTCGGTGCCATGCTGCGAATTGCCTTCTTCGTACCTTCTTCGATTTGATAGCCAAGCTGCGCGGAAAACCTGACCGCACGCATCATACGAAGTGCGTCTTCCGTAAAACGTTCCTTTGCATCCCCGACACATCTCACAACATTTCGTTGTATATCCTGCATACCGCCGAAAATATCCACAAGCCCTGTCTGCTCGTTATACGCCATGGCATTAATGGTAAAATCACGACGCTTTAAATCCTCTTCCAGACAAGCCGTAAAAGTAACTTCTTTCGGATGCCTGCCATCCTCATAATCGCCGTCTATTCGATATGTAGTGACTTCAAAACCTTGTTTATCCAACATGACTGTTACCGTACCGTGTTTAATTCCGGTATCGATCGTTCTTGAAAAAAGCTGTTTTACTTCCATCGGTTTCGCCGATGTTGTAATATCCCAGTCATTTGGTTCTCTTCCTAACACAGAATCCCTGACGCATCCGCCTACCGCATAGGCTTCATAACCTGCCGCCGTCAGCCTGTCAATAATCTTGCTCACTTTATCCGGTAACTTTATCTGCACATTAATCCTTTCCGAATTCATGACAATGTAAAAAATCGTCGCTGTCAAGCGACGATTTTTTATCCGATACTCGGTCCTTTAAAGATGTTATTTACATCTTCAAGATGAACATCCGGTTTCTCTTCATCTATTGTCAATGAATTTACCAGCTCCTCCATCTCACTCTTGGACATCGTGTCTTGACTTCTTTCAATAAATTGTTCCTTCTCGGCGTCCGTCATATCTACAAAACGATCCATCGCCTCACGGTTCGTTGTGATTGCCAGCCCTAAATTCAGCGGTAAATCATTATAATCCATTTTGTTCCCATCCTTCCTATACTTACCCGTTTACTAGATTTCTCTTATAGCATGTACAGGAATTCGGAAAATATACATGACCGTAGAACCAACCATATATAAAATTACCGCTAAAATTTCTTATGCGAGCGTTACAATACCCCGCAGACGGATATCCCCGCTGGACGCGCCAACCAGAATCTCATAGTCTCCGGCGTCCGCAATAAACGCATGTAAATGCTCGTCAAAATATGCAAAGTCACTCTGTTTCAAAATCAGATCTACTTTTCTTGATTTGCCCGGCGCCAGTTCAATCTTGGCAAATGCTTTCAATTCTTTGTCCGGTCGGTCAACCTTTGATGCAATGGGCGCCACATAGACCTGCACAATCTCCGAGCCAATCTTCTTACCTGTATTCTTAACCGTAAAGGTCAGTTTGA
The DNA here is from genome assembly GCA_009774585.1 of Lachnospiraceae bacterium. Lineage (GTDB taxonomy): Bacteria > Bacillota > Clostridia > Lachnospirales > Lachnospiraceae > UBA3282. The sequence continues at coordinate 3,257 of VSOA01000023.1, read as the reverse complement.
CGTCTCTGCCTTTCTCTGTCTTAAGCGTTAATCCGCTATAGCAAAATTCCGTATAGGACAAACCATGCCCGAAACAGAATGCAGGCGCAATATGCTGTCTGTCAAAATGACGGTAGCCAATGTATAACCCTTCTTCCAGTTTGATTTTTCCCCATACGCCAAACTGTCCGTTCTTGGCGGTAACACAGTCCTGATACTTCTGAGGGAATGTCTCCGCAAGTTTTCCGGAAGGATTGATGTCTCCGAAAATAATTTTTGCAAACGCATTACCTGTCTCCATACCCGCGTAATAACTCCATAAAATCGCCGATGCTTTGTCTTTCCAAGGCATCTCTACCGGAGAACCGCCAATCAGCGTAATAATCAGATCCTTTCTTACACTTAAAAGTGCGTCGATAAGCATATCCTGCTCGTAAGGCAGCACCATATCAGAACGGTCAAAGCCTTCACTATCAATATCATGGTTCAAACCGCCCACAAAGATAACCGCATCGCCATCCTTCGCCGCCTCGACTGCCTGCGCAAAGAGCGTTTTGTTCTTCTCATGAATTTCTGCTTTCTCTTTCTCAATCTGTGCCAGACGCTCCTCTTCTCCTTTGCGGTGCATCTCATTCTCGTTCGCCTCGTCTCTGACCGCCATTCCAATGTTTGTATCTTTCAAATCATCCAGACTGTCCGCCTGCCAGTTATGGTCGAAGGTCTTCGGTTTCTCAGGCACATAGTATCCCTTCAGATATTGGACTTTCGTATTGCCGCCCAGATATGTCTTGAGCCCCATGAGCGGACAGATTTCATACAGCGCTTTGATTTCCGCGCTTCCGCCTCCATCCGAATGAATCTTCGCGGCATTCTGACCGATTACGACTAACTTCTTGACCTTACCCGCATGAAGCGGCAGTGTATGATTATCATTTTTCAGAAGAATCATAGATTCTTCCGCAGTGCGCAGAGCCATTTCCCTGTGATCCGGCGTATTGTAAGAACCCGCTTTGCGCTCTTCTTTCTGCTTGCCGATCATCTTAAGACGGAACATCATCCGCAGGATATTGCGCACTTTGGCATCTACAGCCTCCTCCGGTATCTCGCCTTTCCTGATGGCTTCCTTTAACGGATTGGCCAGTTTGTACTCATCAAAATCCGGAAATACCGACATTTCTATATCTAATGAGCATTCCGCCGCTTCCTTCGTCTTATGTACGCCTCCCCAGTCACTGATTACGGTTCCATCAAATCCCCACTCGTTACGCAGTACCAAATCTAACAGATTCTTGTTCTCACAACAATGATATCCGTTAATCTTGTTGTACGCTCCCATAATGGAGTATGCTTTTCCTTCCTGTACCGCCGCTTTAAACGCCGGGAAATAAATCTCATATAATGTTCTGACGTCGATTTCCTCATCAACCATCAATCGGTCCGTCTCTTGCCCGTTAGCCGCAAAATGCTTCACACATGCCGCCACATCATTTTCCTGCACTCCCTTGACAAACGGTACGGTAAGCGCCGCCGTAAGTTTCGGATCTTCGCTCATATATTCAAAATTCCTGCCGCAAAGAGGGCTTCTCTTAATATTAATACCCGGCGCCAATATAACGTCTTTGCCTCGCCCTCTTGCTTCAGCCCCCAGAACATGTCCCATCTCATAGGCTCTGTAAGGGTTCCATGTGGATGCCAGCGCACTGTTGCTCGGCAGATAAGATACATTGTCATCATTGTTTCCCGCCGGAATCCATCTGTCGCGCATGAATTCGGCTCTTACGCCCATCGGTCCATCAGAAGTCATCACCCCCGGAATCCCCAGACGCTCTACCCCTCCGGATTGAAAAAGCGACGTCCCGTGGAGCATGGAAATCTTTTCATCCAATGTCATTTTGCTAAGGAGTTTTTCGATATCTTTCTCTACTTTCTTGCCATTCTTCTTTGCATCCGCCTTCATAATCACAATTCCTTTCGATAAATATTCGTATTCCATTTTAGGGAAGCGGAAACAGCCTTCTTAGCACCGTTTCACGCTTCCCTAAACAAACGTTTTGAGTAATTACAGTATATCGGGAATTGTCATGATATACAATCCATTTTTCAAGCAAATAATAAAAAATCTTTCCTCCGTTATTTCTTCTCCGGAATCCATACCCTCATCTGGTTCAATCCGCGATTTCCCCACGCATAATATGGCACCAGCGTAATCATACACTCTTTTTCTTCAGGTGCTTCATAGCTATACAGTTCCCCGCTTACCTTCTCTCTGTAGCCTTCCGCGTAAATCTCCTGTATGCCGTATAATTTATCCGGAAGATAGTCGCCGGCGGTAAGCTTACCGTCTTTCTTCAGAGAAAGAGAAAGAATATCGTTCTCATTGTCAACTCCTTCTGCACAATAGATTAACGGTCCGCGCTCAACAGCCGCTTTACCGGTGTTCGCAGAAACTTTGCTGCTCGTATAAATCTTGCGCGCCGGCATATCAAATTCTACAGTCAGTACGTCTTCTACCCTGAAATCTCTATGAATATGTGCATATCCATCTTTTAATTCATACTCGACAGATTTTCCATTGATACAGATTGTAGTCTTCCCGCTCCATGCCGGCATACGGATTGCCAACGGTATCGTCATAGTTTCACCTTTGGGAAGGAAATGGTATTCCACCTTATTATCATACGGATATGCTGTTTTCAACGTAATTTTACCGCCGAATGTATCACTTAAGTCAAGTGTTCCTCCTATAAACAGATTGGAGAACAACTTACCCGGAATTACATGCCATGCATATTCCGCAACAGAGGATAATAGTCTTGCCACGTTAGGGGGGCAGCAGGCGCAGGCGAACCATTTCGGTCTGACAGGCAGCGCATGCTTATGCGTCTTCGCTTCACCGGATATCCCCGGAAGCGCCTCTAACGGATTCACATAGAAGAATCGCGTGCCGTCAAGCTGCATTCCCGCTAACACACAATTATATAAAGCGCGCTCCATCACATCCGCATATTTTCCGTTTCTGTCCACATACAGCATCTTGTTGGCAAAAAAGATCAATCCGATTGCCGCGCATGTTTCCGCATATGCCGTGTCATTGGGCAGATGGTAATCTTTCGTAAAGGCCTCCCCTTCATATGCGGAACCGATTGCACCCGTCACATACATTCTGCTCTGCGTAATATTATCCCACAGCGTCTTGCACGCCTCTGTCAGAGTCGCATCCCCCGTCTCCATGGCGGCGTCCGCCATACCGGTATATAAACTGTCTCGTATACACATCG
>VSOA01000230.1 GCA_009774585.1 Lachnospiraceae bacterium | reverse complement strand
GTTATATCTATATGTGGATTCGCAGTATGCTCGGAGAGGCGAAATTCATTGGACCATCAGAAAGCAATCCATATGTGGAAGGAGCCGTATTGGGGAGCCCGATACCGTATCCGACAGAACCTTTTGTCCTATTTCAGGTCATATGTGAGTATGGGATTTTGGCAGGGCTGCTTGTAGTGTTGGCGCTCATGGCAGTCGTCGTACGGGCATTTCAGATTGTAAAGCGCCAGCAAAATCAGCTTGGTTTCATGATATCCGCAGCATGTTTCATCGTGCTTCTGGTCAACTGCACAGAAGGAATTCTGATGAACAGCGGTTACTGCCCGGTGAGCAGTATGCAGCTTCCGTTCCTGTCTCAGGGGGCGTGTACGACAATTGTATACGCGGCAATGATCGGTCTGCTTCTCAGCATTTACAGAAATGAGAGAATTGTTACGGACAAGATGATAGAGCTGCATCGCAGACGGAGACTGAAAATCAGTGACAAATTAGAAAAAAGGTAGAGCAATCCTCTATCTTTTTTTGTGTGTAAAATATGAAAAGTATGGTACAATAAATGCATAGATGTCTGCAAAGGATGCAGACAAGTTAACATAATATATTTACAGGAGTCGTGTAAACACTCCGGAACGGAGAGCAGAATGAGAGTTTTGGAAGGATTAGAACCGCAGAACGTATTTTATTTCTTTGAAGAGATAACCCGGATTCCACACGGTTCCGGTAATGTGAAACAAATCAGCGATTATTTGAAGAAATTTGCCACGGACAGAGGGCTTGAGTGTATACAGGACGAATTATACAACGTTATCATTATTAAGGAAGCGACGGAAGGGTATGAAGATGCGGAACCGTATATTCTGCAAGGACATATGGATATGGTCGCTGTGAAGACGCCGGAGTGTGATATTGACATGACGAAGGATCCTTTGCAGCTCTATGTGGAAGATGAGCGGATTCATGCAAAGGGGACGAGCCTTGGCGGCGATGACGGTATTGCGATCGCCTACGTGCTCGCTTTGCTGGATGCAGACGATATCAGCCATCCGCGCGTGGAAGTGATTCTTACGGTGGATGAGGAGACTGGAATGGAAGGGGCGAAAGGTATTGACCTGTCCATGCTGCGCGGTAAGAGGCTCATCAATCTTGATCAGGAAGAAGAGGGGGTTGTTATTACAAGCTGTGCAGGCGGTGCGAGAGTAGATGTGGGGATTCCTTTGAACAGGGAAAAAGCACAGCAAGGTTCGGTACAGTTTATGGAAATTAATGTCAAAGGTCTGCTGGGCGGACATTCCGGCATCGAGATTGATAAAGGAAGAGGAAATGCAAACTGTCTGCTGGGACGTGTCCTGAAAGGATTGTCGGAACAGTGCGACTTGCATCTGGCGTCCATGAAAGGCGGTCTGGCGGATAACGCCATTCCAAGAGAAGCGGAAGCTATTATTGCGGTTGACATAAGTCAGAAAGAGGCAGTTATTGCCGGGGCGAGGGAGTATGAAAATATCATTCGGCAGGAACTGGGAGACAAAGATCCTGATTTGACGGTAGAATGCAGGGAGACGGCATGGCGGGATGAATGTTATGACGTATCGTCCACTGTGCAGGCGCTTAACTGTCTGTGCAGGCTGCCGAATGGAATTATCGCTATGAGTCAAGAACTGGAAGGACTGGTACAGACTTCTCTGAATCTGGGAGTTGTTACCATTGAGCAGGATAAGCTGATGCTGTCTTATGCAGTCAGAAGTTCCGTTGATGAAGAGAAAGAGCAGTTATGTGTGCAGATGCAGGAAATTGCAAAGAATGCAGGCGCGGCTGCAGAGGTCAGAAATTCTTATACCGGCTGGGCGTATCGTGCGGACTCTCCGCTCAGAGATATTGTGGCGGAGGTATATGAGAAGATGTATGGAAAGAAGCCTGTTCTAGAGGCGATTCATGCGGGAGTCGAGTGCGGAATTCTTGCGGCAAAGATTGAGGGGCTGGATTGCGTATCAATCGGACCGGATATGTCGAATGTGCATACGGCGCAGGAGAGCATTGACGTTGCTTCCGTGCAGAGAATGTGGAAATATCTGCTTGCTTTGCTAGCGTATAAATAATATAGGGATTACGTTTGTAAATATTTTGAATAATTTATTAATTTATACTAATCATACGGTGTTTAGTTGACACTGAAGGTACGTCAGCGTAGAATAATGGAGAACAACCGGAAAAACTGGTGGAGACGACAGAGATGAAGGATTCATTGATAGGACATACGAATGAACAGGGAACGTTGACGGTAGAACAGTTGTCGATGAAAGATTATCTGACAGGATTAGACAGATATGAAGTGTTCCTTGAAAAGCTTGAAGAGAACATCAAGCAGATCGGGGATAGGCGCATAACAATCGTATACACAGATATCAAATATTTTAAATATATTAACGAAACGTACGGGTATCAGGTAGGAGACGCGCTGCTGAAAGATTTTGTGGCGGAGATGGTTAAAGAAAATAACAATCTGTTATGTTGCGCAAGAGTATATTCGGACAATTTCGTATCGGCAGGATTTTTGAGGGAAGATTTATCAAATGAGGAATTTCGCAACCTTATTTATCGAGTCAATCTGGAGAGAGAAGCGAAATTCAGAGAGAAATATTTGAACAGCAGGCTTCAGTTCTGCACCGGTATCAGTATCATTGATAAGAACAGCAGGAGTCTGGACGCCGAGACCGTGGTATCCAATGCAAATCTTGCCAGAAAAGTAGCCAAAGAGATGGATGAGGATTGCTGCATTCTGTTTGATAACAGTATGATGGAAGGGATTAAGCGTGAAGTTGAGATTACGTCCCGGGTGCCCAAAGCCATAACTAATCATGAACTTAAGGTGTACTATCAGCCTAAGATAGAGACGGAAACGCTCCGGCTGATCGGCGCAGAGGCGCTCGTGCGTTGGCAGAAGCCGGATGGTACGTTTGTCTACCCAGACCAATTCATTCCTTTGATTGAGAGAAGCGGACAAGTGGTCGATGTGGACTATTATGTCTACAGAGAGGCGTTTAAGTTTGTGGCAGACAGGATGGCGGCAGGTAAGAACGTTGTGCCGATTTCCCTGAATGTGTCCCGCGTACATCTCAACAAAATGCACATTTTGGAATACATACGGGAGTTGTTCGAGGAATATAAGATACCTTCCGGTATGATAGAATTTGAATTAACGGAAAGTATCTATCTTGATAATACGGAGAGGGCTCTTGAGCTGGTCAAAGGTTTACATAAATTGGGAACGAAAGTTTCCATGGACGATTTTGGTTCCGGATATTCATCTTTGAATCTGCTGAGCAGACTGCCGATTGATATCATTAAGCTTGATAAGGTATTCTTAAGAGAAAATACGTTACAGGAAAGTGATAAGATTATTATTTCCTGTGTGGTGGATATGGCGAAGCGTCTCAGTATCACTTCGTTGTGTGAAGGCGTGGAGACACCCGAACAGAGCGATTATCTGAAGGAGGTAGGCTGTCAGATTCAGCAGGGATATTATTTTTCCAGACCGATTCCGCAGAAAGAATTTGAAGAATTTATGGATCAGAAGAAATAGGACTTGCATTTTTCCGAATAATTAGTTATAATGATAACTGCTTTCGGGATGTGGCTCAGGTGGTAGAGCGCTACTTTAGGGAAGTAGAGGTCGCAAGTTCAAGTCTTGTCATTCCGATATCAGAAAAACCTTGAAGGCATAGGCTTTCGAGGTTTTTTTATGCGTGAAAGGAGAAATTCTCATGATAGATAAGGAAACATTCCATCCGCTCAACTATATTAAGAAAGAAGAATATTCCGGCAGCATGGACGGGATGCGCTATATGCTGAAGAAAGCAAAAAGCGGCGAGGAAGATGTGATCAGGGTAATAATATGGCCAGAACCGCTTAATATGCTGCGCACGCCGGAACACTTACGGGAGTCGGTTGACGTGCCGTTGACGCCGGAAGGTGTTGAACAGGCGGCAGACTGGCTCAACGAACAATATGAGAGCCGTAAAGATTATTGGTTGGAGAAGAAGAAACGTCCATGGACGGAAATTGCTTATTAAAATGTTTTAACAAGTATATTATATGAAAGATTTTAATCTGGCGGGAGGAATAGTACACAAGATTTACATAAATATTTGGTTAAATTGTAGAAAATATTAAAATAAGTTGATTTTTCCACAATATGTAGAGTATAATGAACATGCAAGTTAACATAAATTTAAAAAACTAGCAATGAAGATAAAGACTCCGGGATTTAGTTTTATGGAGGTGGTATTGTGGAAGCGATTCGTTTTAACGCATTGTTTTTTAATCATGAGATTCCTTTTTGTAAAGTATACAGTGTCGAGAGCAAAGATAAACTGGAGAAACTGCTTTTGACAAACCGCATTTCTTTCTTCGTGGAGTGGCAGGAGAAAAAACCGTGGCAGAAATTTCTGGGCAATGCGAACTCTGGAAAAAGTGAATTTACAATCCGCATCAACGAGGCGGACAGCGTACTTGCCAGCGATCTTCTCGAAGGCATTGACTGTGTGAAGCTGGGAGCAGTGTGAGCGGCGTTTCTTGCGTCGCGTAATGACACAACAGAGAGCAGTGCTGATAAAGAATGGATCAGAGGTAGGCGGCATAGTTGCTGCGGATCGTAATATAATAAGAATGATGGAATTTGGCTGTTGCTGATTTGGAAGGATACCAAATGGGCGGCAGTCTTTTTGCGTGATAGGAAATTGCGATAATTTTTTGGCTTTCGCGGATCGATATAAGATGATAAAATAGCGTAGGAAGCGCTGTGAAGATATTTGTCTGCGAAAGCATAGGAAACTGCAAAAACAACAGAATGAATAATGAATGGGAGAACTGAAAATATGAATAACTGTCCCGTATCAAAGAAATGCGGCGGATGCCAGTATATAGAGATGCCTTACGGCGAACAGCTTAAGAAGAAACAACGGGCTGCAGAGCAGCTTTTGAAAAAGTACGGCAAAGTGAACCGGATAATCGGTATGGAGCATCCCGAGCACTACCGTAATAAGGTGCATGCCGCTTTTGCTTTTCAGAAAGGAAAGGGGATTGTGTCAGGAATCTATCGGGAAGGCACGCATCATGTAGTGCCGGTGGACGAGTGCCTGTTGGAAGATACCAAAGCCGATGAGATTATTGTGTCTGTCCGTAAATTAGCGAAATCCTTTAAGCTAAAGGCATACGATGAAGATACAGGATATGGACTGCTGCGTCATGTGCTTGTTCGGACAGGACATGCTACGGGGCAGATTATGGTAGTTCTGGTGCTTGGCTCTCCTATACTGCCATCCAAGAAGAATTTTATAAATGAGTTATGTAAACTTCACCCTGAAATTACAACGATTATACTGAATGTGAATAACAAGCGGACAAGCATGGTGCTTGGAGAGAAGCAGCAGGTGCTTTACGGCAAAGGTTATATAGAAGACCGCCTATGCGGCAGAACCTTCCGCATCTCGCCAAAATCCTTTTATCAGGTAAATGCGGTACAGACCGAGAAGCTGTACCATAAGGCGATAGAGTATGCGGCGCTTTCAGGTAAGGAGACGGCGATCGACGCTTACTGCGGTATCGGAACGATTGGGCTTGCCGCTGCAGAGCGGGTGAAAAAGGTAATCGGCGTGGAACTGAATCGGGAGGCGGTCAAAGACGCCGTCGTCAATGCGAAAATCAACGGCATCAAAAATGTAGATTTTTATCAGAATGATGCGGGCAGATTTATGGTTCAACTGGCAGAAGCGGGTGAAAAGATTGACGTCGTTTTCATGGACCCGCCAAGAAGCGGCAGTACGGAGGAATTTATGGAGGCGTTGCTGCGTTTACAGCCTGAGAGAGTAGTCTACATATCCTGTAATCCCGAGACGCTGGCGAGAGATCTGGGATATCTGACTGCAAGAATGTATCGCGTGCTGGAGATGACGCCGGTGGATATGTTTCCGTTTACGGATGATATTGAGACGGTGTGTCTCTTGAGCAGACATAAATAAGTTGCATAATAAAAGAGCGCTTTTTGCGTCAAAAATACCCTTATCAGAAGGATTTTAACTGGTAAAGGTATTTTTTTCTTGTGCATTTTCACAAATGGAAAAATAAGTTAAACGATTTCGGTTAGCAATAATTGTTAAAACAAGAGCAATATGTGTATAGAAT
>VSOA01000229.1 GCA_009774585.1 Lachnospiraceae bacterium | reverse complement strand
CTGTCGTATTTGCACTGCTAGGCGGATATCATTGAATGGAGTTTGGGTTGTTCCTGTTGATTATGGCAGCGGGTATCATCGTGTCCATGTTCCTCGGGGCGATGATCGGTATCAGAAGCAGGAGCCAGATTACAGCGTCTTCCATTATGGTGCCGACGATGATGGTATTTGCTTTCCTTCCGATGATTGCCATGTTCAATGAGACAATCGCCAAGGTTGCAGATTATGCTTATTCACAGCAGATACAGATTCTGCTGAACGGTTTGTCGTCGCGTACGGCGCCGGAGCCCAAGAGTCTGATCGTGCTCTTGCTCAGCGCACTCATTGCCGCAGGGATGTTTGGCTTCTCATACCGTAAGTGCGGTTTGAACTGAGAACAGCAGATTGTATTAAGCGTCGGCTTCGGCATGAGCGGTATCAAGCGCTGCTTTCGGTGTTAAGAGCGGCTAAGAAAATGAATGAAAATCCAACATATGATCGGCAATGCAATCGTGGCGGCGAGACAGCCGGCAAAAAGCTGTCCGGTGGCTGTCGAATCGAGACAGGCAGCAATCAGGGTGATCACATACAAGGCAACGAGCAGAATGACGCAGATCAGCGCGGCAATCTGCTTCGGGGTCTTTTTTTTCATGGGAAACCTCCTTGTAAACGGATGAAATCAAACTTGTGTAAACTGCGGTTGACATATTATGATTATATAAGAAAAAAAGTATTTGTGCACTACCTGAAATTATGAATGTACCCGGAAATTTTAATTTGCGGGACAGCGAACCAAGTGATTGCAAGCATGGATTTGGCCTGCAAGGGACATTACAATGCGGCAGCGGCGTGAATTTGCGGTGTGAGGAAATAATTTAGGATGACAAATTCTCTGATTTCCTATATGATGAAATAAGTGTGAAAAAGACGAAAAGATTTTCTAAGGCGTCAAAGGACGCCGCCTAAGAAAATCTAAGTTTCGTCTCGAAGAATCGCTTTAAGGCGATTCTTCTGAAATGATTTAAGTATTGTTTGTGCCGCCGCTGGCGGCATGACTGGAAGTGTGAAAGAAACGCTTTATAACACTGGAAAATGGAGACAGATTTGTATGGAAAGAATGATACTGGACAAAAATTGGCAGATGCAGATTATTGGAGATAATATCTACGGAATTTCGGAAGACTGGATAGACGCGCAGGTGCCGGGGTCTGTGTATGGCAATCTGTTAGATCGGGGACTGATGCCGGACCCGTATGATAGGATGAATGAGCTGGATGCGCTTCGGCTGATGGAGAATGACTTTTGCTTCCGAACGACGTTTATGCTTGATGAAGAGCAGATAAACAGCGATTTTCTGCTTTTGCATTTCGCAGGAATCGATACGCTCGCTGAAGTCTACCTTAATGGTATACTTTTGGGGAAAGTCGATAACATGCACCGCGTATGGGAATATGATATCGAAGAAGCGGCGAGAGTGGGAGAGAATGAACTGCGTGTGGAATTGTCTTCGCCTACGAAATTTATAGCGCAGGAGAACGAGAAAATTTATACAGGCGGTTCAAGGGAAGCGATGATAGGCTTTCCTCATCTTCGTAAAGCACACTGTATGTTCGGATGGGATTGGGGACCACGATTGCCGGATGCCGGTATTTTCAGAGAAGTGTGCGTTTTGTCCGGCGAAAAGGCTAGAATAGAAGAAGTTTACATAACACAAGACTGGACTCGCGGGGAGATGGTTGACATAAAGTATTCTGTGACCATTGAGAATTTTATGCCGGAGATGGCAGACGACCAATATGAAATCAGAACGGCGCTCTATGACGAGAACGGGGCATTAATTGCGGAGAAATCTTCGAAAGAACATGAATGGGACGTCATCACTGTCAACAACCCGAAACGTTGGTGGCCCAACGGCTATGGCGAGCAGCCGCTGTATCGGGCGGAAGTAAAGCTTATAGGTGAGAATGGCACTTTGCTTGATATATGGAACCGCAGGATTGGCCTGCGAACAATGACGATTAATACACAGGCGGACGAGTGGGGAGAGTGCTTTGCCCATGAAGTGAACGGAGTGAAGATTTTTGCCATGGGTGCGGACTATATTCCGGAAGACAATATTCTGTCACGCGTGACTAAGGAGCGCACCAGTAGACTGCTTCAAGATGCGGTTGCTGCAAATTATAATTGTGTCAGAGTGTGGGGCGGCGGATATTATCCCGATGATTGGTTCTTTGACTTGTGCGACGAACTTGGTCTGATCGTGTGGCAGGACTTTATGTTTGCCTGCGCATCGTATGAACTTGACGACGCCTTTGAGCGAAATGTCAGCGCTGAAATCCGTGATAATGTGAGAAGAATACGTCATCATGCCAGTCTCGGCTTGTGGTGTGGCAACAATGAGATGGAGACGCAGACACTGGATAAGGCGTGGCAGCCGTCCAACAAGCAGAAGTACGACTATATTAAGCTATTTGAATATATTATTCCTAAGATTCTAGAGGAGGAAGACCCTGTGACCTTCTATTGGCCCTCGTCTCCTTCTTCCGGCGGTAATTTTGATAATCCGTGGGATGAGAATAAGGGAGATACTCATTATTGGGATGTCTGGCACGGCAACAAGCCGTTTACGGAGTACCGGAAGTTTAAATTCCGGTATGTGTCAGAGTTTGGGTTCCAGTCATTTCCATGTCTAAAGACTGTGGAGACATTTACCAGACCGGAAGACCGTAATATTTTCTCAAGAGTCATGGAAATGCATCAAAGGAATGCGGCGGCAAACGGTAAGATCATGACTTATCTGGCGGCGACATATCTTTATCCGACTGATTTTGATACACTGCTGTATGCATCCCAACTGCTTCAGGCAGATGCCATCCGCTACGGAATAGAGCACTTCAGGAGGAACCGGGGCAGATGTATGGGCACGGTTGTATGGCAGCTCAATGATATCTGGCCGGTGGCTTCATGGGCGGGCATTGACTATTACGGCAGATGGAAAGCGTTGCACTACGCGGAGAAGAGAGCGTTTGCACCGGTGATGATATCCTGTGAAGAAATTGGAGAATTAAGTGAAAGACCGTTCTGTGTCGCACAGCCGGCGCCGATTGAGAAGTCAGCGAGATTGCATGTGTCGAACGAGACTTTTGAGCCGGTGAACGGCGAGGTGATCTGGCAGCTTTGCTCTGCGAAAGGAGAAGCGCTCCTTATGGGCAGAGAGAAAGTTACGGTGGAACCTCTTAGCGGCATATGGCTTGCAAAACAGGATTTCTCGGCATTCAATGAATTGGAAATCTATTTAAGTTATGCTTTTGAAAAAGATGGAAAAGTCGTATCGGAGAATACCTGTCTGTTCACGGCGCCGAAGCATTTTGCATTTGAAGACCCGCAGCTTTCTTACACGAGAGAAGGAAACAATTTGATCATCAGTGCGCAGACATATGCAAAGAATATAGAGATTCAAGGTGTAGATGGCGATGTGAGGTTGTCTGATAATTTCTTTGATATGAATCCCGGTATGAAGCGGGTGGAAATCATAGAGGGAGACGCCACAGAGTTTAAATTGCGGTCAGTATATGATATCAGATGAAAGATGTGTCTCAACGCAGCAATGTGGCTGGGTATCTGCATACCATATTTGCGCCAGCGGTTTTTTATAAAGTATATAGTGATGGGAGAGTTTGATAAACATATGCGATGGAACGGCATGTCTACAGCATCATGTAATCTATGTCCGAGAGAATGCGGGGTTGACAGAACGAACGGTCAGAAGGGATTTTGTCTGGAAGATGATGTAATCTATGTGGCAAGAGCCGCCCTGCATATGTGGGAAGAACCGTGTATCTCAGGCGGGAATGGTTCCGGCGCTGTGTTTTTCTCCGGCTGTAATCTGCGATGTATCTATTGTCAGAATCATGAGATTGCTTCCGGTGGGAGAGGAAAACCCATTTCTGTGAGGCGGCTTGCCGAGATCATGCTGGAATTGCAGGAGAAGAAAGCAACGAATATCAATCTGGTAACGCCGGATCATTATATTATGCAGGCGGCGGAAGCGGTTCTCTTGGCAAAAGCCGAAGGGCTTACGATTCCTATCGTCTATAATTGCAGCGGTTATGCGAAGAAAGAGGTTATCAGGAATCTGTCCGGAATCGTGGACGTGTTCCTGACGGATTTTAAATATATGGACTGTGAACTAGCAGCGAAATACTCATCGGCACCGGATTATCCGGAGACGGCAAAAGCAGCGCTGGAAGAGATGGTTTACATAATACATCGAACGATTAGAGAGATGACTGCGAGAGATAGCAATATGTGTCTGGGAAAAGAAGTTAACATAACACCAAATGCGGTTTTCGATAAGGATGGTATGATGCTGAAAGGTGTTATTGTCAGACATCTGCTGTTGCCCGGACATAAGCGGAATGCCAAGGATGTTATCCGGTATGTGTATGAGACATACGGCGACAGCGTGTATTTAAGCCTGCTGAACCAGTATACGCCGATGTCCGGAATAGAATACAGGGTGGAAGCGCCGGAGTTATGCAGGAAAGTTACGCAGAGAGAATACGATGCCGTGGTCGATTATGCAATCGGATTGGGTGTGAAGAATGCCTTTATCCAAGAGGGAGAGACGGCAAAAGAAAGTTTCGTGCCGGAATTTGACGGCGAAGGGGTGTAGATGATGAATCAAATATTTAAAAAATTTATGGAACCGGTGGATATGACAGAAGGTTCTCCTTGGCAGAAAATTGTTCTGTTTGCCGTTCCGATGCTGGTCGGAAATATTGCGCAGCAGCTTTATAATACGGTGGATAGTGTGGTTGTAGGTAATTATGTAGGAGATAACGCGCTGGCAGCGGTGGGAAGCGCCGGACCGATCTTGAATCTGCTGATTGTTCTTTTTGTGGGAATCAGCGTGGGCGCAGGAATTATGGTATCTCAGTATTTGGGGGCAAAAGAGAGGGAGAAGCTGTCGGTCACAATCGGTAATTGTATTACGCTGACGGCAATCGCCACGCTGTTTGTCATGGTGGCGGCTTCCTTGGTGGCAAGACCGCTTCTGGAACTGCTTGATACACCGGAATCCATTATTGGCTGGTGTCATTCTTATCTGCTGATTCTCTTTATCGGTTCGGCAGGACTGGCATATTATAATATTCTGAGTGGTGTACTGCGAGGATTGGGTGACTCTATGTCTGCGCTTGCTTATCTGCTTGTTTCTACGGTCATCAATATTGTACTGGATCTGCTGTTTGTGGCAAAACTTGGAATGGGCGTCAATGGTGTTGCGCTCGCTACGGTGATTGCACAGCTTATTTCTGCATTATTGTGCCTGTTGCGGCTGATGAAGATGAAAGAATTCTTTGATATGAGACCGGAGTATCTGAAAATAAAAGGGGAATACAGCGGTAAGATTATCCGCCTCGGTCTGCCTTCCGGTATCACGCAGGCGATTTTGTCCATGGCGATGATCGTGGTGCAGTCTCTCACGAACAGCTTCGGAGAGATGTTCATCGCGGCGAACGTCATTGTTATGCGTGTGGACGGTTTCGCTATGATGCCTAATTTCTCTTTCGGAACGGCGATGACGACTTATGCGGGACAGAACGTGGGAGCGAGACGTGATGACAGAGTAGACACTGGGGCGAAACAGGGCACTCTGATAGCGGTGGTGACGTCGGCGGTGATTACCGCACTGATATTGATTTTCGGCAAAACGCTTATGGGAATCTTTACCAAGACGCCGGAGTTAGTGGACTTAAGCCGGGATATGATGGGGATTCTCGCCGTCGGATATGTCGCTATGGCGGTGACGCAGTCGCTTTCCGGCGTGATGCGCGGCGCTGGTGATACGATGAC
This sequence comes from Lachnospiraceae bacterium, assembly GCA_009774585.1. Taxonomy (GTDB): domain Bacteria; phylum Bacillota; class Clostridia; order Lachnospirales; family Lachnospiraceae; genus UBA3282. Next base: position 378 of record VSOA01000229.1, on the reverse strand, counting down.
TCCCATGTGGATCTCTATTGCTACGACAATCTTTATCCGTGTGCCGATTGCTTATGGGATTTCCTACTTAACAAGAACACCGGAACTGCCGAACGGCAGACAGGAGTGTATCTTTATCTCGCTTCTGGTTTCATGGGTCATCGGTGCGCTGATTACGTTTGTTTTCTACAAACGCGGTAAATGGAAAGAGAAAGCGGTGTAAAGGCTTAGGTAAAGACGCAACTTTCCGGCAGGATTGGCGATATCGCGGAAATAATCCTGAAATGGTATAGTATTTGTTAGAGTAATGCACTTTATTTTAAGTCTGCAAATAAAAAGTCAAGCAGAAATTGATGAACTTTGAAAATTTTATACAGGTTGAAAAATAGGTATTACAAA
>VSOA01000228.1 GCA_009774585.1 Lachnospiraceae bacterium | reverse complement strand
ATACAAAGTAGCATATCAGGAAGCTAAGCACATAACCTGCGATAGAAAAAACGGTTCCCAAGAATCCAGAACCAAACAGTGCACCCACGATACTGATTACCAGATTAACAATGGTAAGGGTAAATGCCGTCTTGCATCCCGCAATGTCTTTGCCCGCTCCGTACAGACCAACCAAGCTTAAGACGCCAAAGACGATCGCACCGATTCCCGCTATGATATTGACGATCGGAATGATCACCAATACCGTACAAATAATCGCACCGAGTGACGCAATAAACATTTTCCTAAGACCTGCACCTGCATTTTGATAGTTTCCCATTTACTCATTTCCTCCTCTGAAAATAATTGATAATTGCTATCCTTCGTGAAAAAAATTCACAATACATTTATCATTGTACCAGATGAACAAGCAAATGGAAACACGTTTTCTTGCTGAATCATGTTTATTTTTGGCTATTTCTGATCTGTTCCGCAATCTCCTCTACTTTCTGCTCGGTAAGAATGTATTTTCTATGGAATAAAAATACGGCAAGCATAAGCCCTGCAATAGGCAGCACCGTCATCGTCATGCGCAGCCCGAGAACGGAAGAACCCGCCGCCTGCACCGCCGCCGTACCTGATGTATCATCACTCAAATTGCACACGGATAAGCAGACAGAAGCAATCATTGCCGCCACACCCGAAGCAAGTTTCACCACAAAAGTCTGCATCGAAAATATCACACTCTCATCGCGCCGGTTGTTTTTCAGTTCACCATAATCCACCGTATTGGCGAGAAATACCGTGGTCAGAACCGTCAGCATACCGAATGCTGCAAATACAAGGAAAGCGGGAATAAACAGCGCCGCAATATCGGTGAGCCCAATGCACATAAACACAAACAGCACCGCATATCCCACAATCGCCATGGCAAAACTCACGTAAAATACCTGCAGAGAACTGATCCATTTGCGAAGCAGCGGGTAAAAAAGCATCATGGACAAAATCTGTACGGCGCCGCCGAACATATTAAACAGCGTATAGCCGTTGTACCAGGTATCTCCTCCAAAGTCATATTTGAAAAAGTAAATCAACAAGTTCGATGTAATATATAAGGAACCGTTAATCAGCACAATTGAAATTACAACAATCATTGTCTGGTCATTTTGTACGAGCGCTTTAAACATCTGTCCTACCGAAGGCGCATCCACATCAACCGTTGATTTCTCCTTGATGTTCATGCAGGTAATACTTATGAACAAGACAAAAAGAACAGCGATGACCAACGCAAATTTCCAGAATCCTTCCCGCTCGTTTCCATGCCCCAAAGCCTGCACGCACATCATTGTGATGATTGTGATAAGTGCCGACCCTACGCCCGCACAGGAACGCGCCAGTGTAGAAAGCCCTTCCCGTTCTTTTCCGCCCTCCGTAAAAGCAGGGATCATAGACCAGTAGGGAATGTCCATCATCGTATAAGTGACACCCCAGACAATGTAAGTTGTGGCAGCATATGCCACCAGACCACGCCCATCAAGCGCTGGCGGCGCCCAGAACATCACGACTAATACTGCCGCGTTCAAAATTGTCCCCAGCAAAAGCCACGGGCGGAATTTGCCCCATCTGGTTCTTGTCTTGGCTACCAGCACGCCCATAATCGGATCATTAAACGCATCGAATATACGCGCCGCCATCAGAATGATTCCCATCGCGATTGCGCTTACTCCCAGAATATCCTGATAGTAGTACAGAATGTAGCTGGCGGAAAGCATGTAGACCATGTCTTTGCCAACCGCTCCCAAGCCGTATGATACTTTTTCTTTTGCTGATAACTTCATGTGTACTCCTCCTGTCATTATTATATGTCCATCCGTTTTCCGTTCCTTCAGTTCACTTGTGGATCGTAATACCGTCCATCAGGATACTCACAACTTCATCCAACGCGTCCTTATATGAAATGTCATTTTCCACAAGTACGTCCCGTTGAAAAAACTGTTCTATCGATGCTTCTAACATCATCTTGAGGATTGGTATGTTCACGGGTTTGATACACCCCTCCGAAATTCCCTGCTCAAGCAACGCTATCGTAGACTCCCAGCCCGTCTCCAGTCTTTGTTCCACCTGCTTATATATATTCGGATATTTTTCTTTCAAAAGATAGAGCCGGCGGAAATCCACATTCCGGTAGCCTTCGGGAAGCACGCCTAAGACCTTATGTATCTTCTCCGCCGTACTTAAACTCTCATCCTCAAGGACCTCCTGCTCACTCTCCTTGATTGAGTCAAAGATATAATCCACCATAGTAAGAAAAAGCGTCTCTTTATTATCAAAAACTTTATACAGTGTTTTCTTGCTGATTTTCAAACACTCCGCAATGTCGTCCATCGTAAATTTCAATCCTTTGTCGTTGAAAACCTGAATCGTTCCTTTCAGAATCGTTTCTTTTAAATCCATTGTACCTCCTCTGCTGACCGGTGTGCAGCATCGCATCGTTTTGTATCAGCGCAATTCCCTGATTCCATAAGAAAAGGAAACTGGTTTGTATATTTCAGTTTCCTTTATTGTAGCATCTGTTTATTATATTGGCAAGAAACCATTTTCACAAAAGGAGTTTCCGTTTTTTGTGGAAGGTGACACATAAAATCAGTGCTCTATCACCGTCGGCAGTATTGAATCAATGTCCATATAATAATGCCTGAAGTCATCCCCATCCACATAGACTCTCACCATCTGGTCACGCAGAATCGGCGCGGGGTCAAAATTCAGATTACGGCTTTTGAACACATGGACAACCCCGTTCATATCCTGATATCTGCATTTTACTATGTATGGATGTCGGGAATTGACACGGATGGAATAATTCATTGTAATTTCCGAAATCTCCGCCAAAACATACTGTCCGGAATTGAGTATCTTGTTATTGCGCCTTCTGATCCGAACCTCAAGAATCAGGCATAGGACTCCTGCCGCCAGTAGAGCCGCTCCCAGCCCGCCGAATGCGGCACGGAAAACCATCGCATTACCATTGATGCTCTCTTCTCCCACAACTCTTTCTATTATGATATATAAGATACCTATGCTGATGAAGACAATAGCCGCAATCAGCCGCGCACTCCATCCGCCCTTCGCTTTCCTTTGCTCCATTCTTTTCTGTTCCTTCCTTAAGCGTTAAATCCGTCGTCCTCATAATACGCGCGAAATGCTTCTTTTGCATAGAAATTATCAATCGCCGCACAAAACTCCCGAATCGAATGCATCGCAAGCACGGGCGTCCCGATATCAACCGTTGGAATCGTGGTAAGCCCCGATAACGCCGGTCCGATTGTAGAACCGCCGATAATATCGTTTCTGTTGACATACTTCTGATACGGAACCCGCGCACTCCTGCAAGCTTCCATAAAATATGCGGCGCTGAACGCATTGGTACTGTATCTTTGCGACGCTGAATATTTAATCACCGGTCCGCCGCCCGGTACGGGACGATTCTCCGGATCGTGCTTGTCGCTGTAATTGGGATGAACCGCATGAGCAGTGTCCGCAGAAATCGATGTTGAATTGGCCAGCGCCTGAAAATGTGCGTCGTCCGTCAGACCGAGATTCTTACTGATCCGCTCCAAAGTATACGGTAGAAAGCCGGAATGAGCTCCCTGTGCGGAAGCGCTTCCCACCTCCTCGTGGTCAAAAGCGGCAAATACTTTGTAGTTCTCTTCTCCGTCACAGGATTCTGCCAACGCCGACAATCCTGCATAAACCATACACAAATTATCGATGCGGGATGCCGAAATAAATTCCTCATTCTGTCCCATGAAAATTCCTTTTTGGTATTCATAAAGAAACAATTCATAGTCAAGAATATCCGTCTTCCCAATGCCTGCCTCCTGTTCTAAAAGATTCAGCAGATAATCGCCTTTCTCAACACCCTCTTCTTTCATGGTCAACAGCGGAAGGATATCCGTCTGTTTATTGTAACCGCAATTGGTATTACAGTCCTTGTTAAAATGAATACACAGATTAGGGATTACGCATACGGGTTTGTCAATCTTAATCAGGCGTTCTGTCAGTCTGCCGTCCTCTTTCACAATCACCCGTCCTGCCACGGCAAGAGGGCGGTCAAACCATGTGCTTAATATGGCGCCGCCGTAAACTTCCACGTTCAGCTTCACATATCCGTCCGCTGTAACCGTGCAGGCGCCCGGTTTGATTTTCAGCCCGGGGGAATCCGTGTGTGCGCCTATGATTCGGAATCCTTCCCTCGCCAAATCTCCGTCTCCCACCGTAAAGGCGATGATACATGAATGGTTCTTCACGACGAAATACCTGCCGCCCGCATGTAAAGACCACTTTTCCGTCTCTTTCAGTTCCTGAAAAGCATGATTTTTAAGCATCATCACCGCATTCTCTACAGCGTGATACGCGGTCGGGCTGTCATTTAAATATTGCAGCATGTTTTCTGCTAATTGTTGCTTTGTGCATTTGTCCATTGAGTTTATGCTCCTTATTTTTTGTTGATTTACCAAACGCCGGTCCAAACCATTTACATGAGATTGTTAAGCCGCTCATAGCTCTTACGCGAATCCTAATAATATGCCGGCTTGTGAATTACCTCATCAATATCCACATAGTAATATTTAAAATCCATGCTTTTCACATAGACTTTCACCGTTCGTTCCTGCAGAAAAGGCCTCGGGTCAAAGTATAAATTTCTGCTCTTAAACAGATGCTCTTCACCCTGCGCGTCCCGGTATCGGCACGTTACTATGTAGGGATGCGGACAGTTTTTGATGACTGTGAGAAAATAGTTGATACCAATGTCCGTAATTTGCGCCATAACGTAATCCCCTGCGGCGTAGAGTTCTTTTATTCGCATTCTTTTCTGATATTCTAATAGCAGACCAAACACTCCCACAATTAGGAGTATTGCCCCTCCTGCGCAGAAAATGCAGGCGTCTTCAAGGCAATCGACCGGCGGATTAAGTACCGCCGCAAAGTAAGTGCATCCCATAATGAGAAAACAGCATCCTAAAACTATCAAAATGATACCCGTCAGAAGCAGACCTGTCATACTATACTTTGGTTTTCTTGTGGACATATAAGTACCTCGTGAAATGCGCGTCAATCATTCAGATACCGTCTCCGATAGTATTCCATCGTCCGGTAATCGAGGATATCCTTCATCTGCCGCTTGAAAGCTTCACTTCGCATGATTTCCGCCAGTTCCTCTCTGATTGCCAGCGCATACCCCTCTTTCTCGATGAAAAATCCTTTACCAGAAGCCTTGAGGAATTTAATCGGCATACTTTTTGCTTTGCTCAAGTGCTGCTTGTCGGTTATTCGTTGGTATTCTGCATATGACACGTTTGTCATTAAGTCTTTCCAGTTTGTTCCAATATTGAAAAATTCCTTCCAGCTTTCCAACACTTCATCTTCTGTGACTGCAAGACGTATCTCTCCGTGATTATAAAAGCTATACAAAATCGGCATTTTATAGACCTTCTGCATATCCGTCGTCTCGATCAGCGACAAAAACTCTCTGCCTATGCTATGATATACGGCCTCTTCGTCTGCGGAAAGCTCATGCAATCCATATAGGAAATCCATGTACTGCCGAAACGGATTATCCTTCGCATTTTTCATGCAGTACTGATAGATATCGTCTTCCATATATGTGAAAAGTTCCATGCGCGTCGGCGCTTTGCCTTCCAGCAATTCCCTGACTCTGTAATATTCCAGTCTGATCCGCTCCCTGACGGATAAGGACTTTCTGTCTAGTTCCTTAAAAAGATCAACGAGGCGCATGTCGAAATCAACGATACAGTCGTCAGGATATTCAAGTCTGTAGTAATCGCACTTCCCGCACTCGCCAGAACTCCCCTGACCACTCAAAAGAAAAGGCGCGCGTCCCGCTTTCTCATAATTCCCGATAAAATCCAGCACGTTCAAATATTCTTTACCTCTATAAGTACGCAGTCCACGCCCCAACTGCTGCAAAAATACAATGGGAGACTCTGTCGGCCGCAAGAACATAACCATGTCAAGCGCCGCTATGTCTACGCCTTCATTAAACATATCCACGGAAAAAATCACTTTGATTTCCTGATTCTTAAGCTTTTCTATGGCTCTATCCCTGTCTTCCGAAAAACCGCCTTCCGCGTTGCTGTATACCGCCACCGCTTCGACGCCTCTTTGACAAAATTCCCTCGCCATCTCCTCCGCATGCTGTCTGGACCTGTCTCATATACCAATCT
>VSOA01000227.1 GCA_009774585.1 Lachnospiraceae bacterium | reverse complement strand
GATGGCTCTCAAGTGTTAAAATCCGAGGTGGCTCTCAAGCGGTAAAACGGTGGCTCCGAAGCGTTAGAATATTCAAAGAAGGCTCGTTCACCTTGTCTGCAGACAACATGTCGATGATCTTAAGTCTCTTAATCGCCCGAAGATTCAATATTCCCACAACAATATAACTCAGTACAAAGAAGCCGATCGTCAGCAGAACCGTGTCCGGAAATAGTGTCCAAGTTATACGGAATTCTTCGTCATAGGCAGACAGCACCATCGCCGTAATCAACTGTGAGCCGAACATACCAAATAAAATCCCCAGCATAATTGCAACAACTCCCATCACAAACGTCTCCGCTAGGAAAAGCATACCGATTGCCTTCTGCTCCATCCCCATAACTGCCTGCAATGCAAACTCTTTCTGTCTGCTCCGCAGCATATATTGGTTTACATAACTTATTAAGAATAATAGAAGCAGTGTAACTGAACAGATTGCATACTTCATGCCGTCGCCCAATATTCTGAAGTTGTACTCCACCCCGATATCCGGCTGATAATATTTGCTGGAAATAGACAAAAAAGAATAAAATAACGTCACACAAATAGTCATCGTCACAAGATAGACCAGATATTCCTTCATGGACCGCTTTGCATTCCTAAACACGAGTTTCGCATACATGGCTCTGTCCTCCTCCGATCATTGTCAACACATTCAGGATTTTATTAAAAAAGACACTCCTGTCATCTTCTCCTTTACGAAGCTCCGTAAAAACCGCACCGTCCTTCAAGAACAAAATCCTACCGGCGTAGCTGGCAGTAAAAGCGTCGTGAGTTACCATGAGAATCGTCGCGCCAAGCTGTTCATTGATCTGCTGCATGGTAGAAAGCAGCATCTGCGCAGAATGACTGTCTAACGCTCCTGTCGGTTCGTCCGCCAGAAGAAGCTTCGGATCATTAACAAGCGCTCTCGCACATGCACACCTCTGTTTCTGTCCGCCGGAAACCTGATAGGGATATTTGTGCAGAATATCGCCGATATTCAACTTCTCACACATTTCCTCAACACGTCCTTCCACCTCGCTTGCCGGAACCTTGTTAATTGACAGAGCAAGCGCGATATTCTCTGAAATTGTCAGCGTATCTAACAGATTGAAATCTTGGAACACAAATCCCAGATTCTCCCTGCGAAACCGCGCAAGCTCCCCTTGCTTCATCTGCGTAATGTCAATGCCACGCGGCGCTTTCTTATATGACGCCTTATCTTTCCCTATAAGACGCACATCCTCTTCTGCCTGCTGCCCATACAAATAAATATGTCCAGCGCTCACCGTATCAATTGTGGAAATACAATTTAGGAGCGTCGTCTTTCCGGAACCGGAAGCGCCCATAATACCAAGAAACTCTCCTTCCTCCACCGTAAAACTGATCCCGTCTATCGCCTTCGTGATATTCCCCTCATTGCCATAATACTTCTGAATCTGCTTCAGTTCTAAAATCGTCCCCATGCTTAATCATTCTCCTTTATCATTGCTCATGCATCCACATCGTTTTTCATTTCTGCTTCCTTCTCTGTATAATAGCAGACCGCTTCTCTTATTTGTATCAACTTTTCTTACGAAGTTCTTACGGAAATGTAAGAAATCGAGCGCGCAAATCCAATGGTGGCAATTTCCTATCACATAAGAAAGTGCAGAGGCATCACCCCTGCACCTTGGCAACAAAATCATTGATATGAAAAGAAAGTATAACCGTCGTGCCTTCCCCCTCGGAAACTGCTTCCAAACCGATTCCCAGCTTATCACAAAGCTTCTTGCAAAGGTAAAGCCCGATTCCGGTGGAACTTTGCACAGTCCGCCCATTGTTTCCCGTAAACCCTTTGTCATAAATCCGGGACAGGTCGCTTCCCGCAATGCCGATTCCATTGTCCTCTGCCATAAGAGAAACCATATCCCCATTTTTCACAGAATAAAAATGTATCAACGGCTTGCTCCCGCGGTACTTGACCGCATTGCCAATCAACTGATTCAAAATAAACCGCAGCCATTTATCATCGGTGTAAACATGCTCTTCCATCTCATCTACAATAATCGCCACACCGTTTTGGCGCAGCAGATATTTGTTGTCGGCAATCGCATTGTGGACCGCATTCGCTAAATCAGTCTCCCGAATGATGTAATCCTTCTCCGTATGCTCACTGCGGGCATAATAAAGCGCCTGCTCCGTATAGTGATTCACATGCTCCAGCTGTGCAAGCAATTCCCTTGTAAAATCAAAACGGTTGTTCTCACCAAGAAGCTTCATCGCCGCAAGTGGCGTCTTCACTTCATGGATCCACTGTTCGATGTACTCTTTATATTCCCTGCGCTCTTTCTCAATCTCCGCAATTCTTTCCAGCATGGACTTTTCAGCCATTTTCATGATTTCAAAGAAAATCGCATCATCCGCCCGCTCAGGCTTCTCCACAATCTCCGCAATCAGATAGCGTTCTTCCAACTGCTCCGTCATGGCGAGCAGCTTGTCCAGATACTTTTTGCGCACATAATAGGAAACCGCCAGATAACAACTCAAGACGAGAACCCAGATGAGCAGAATAAAAACAATACTGTCTCCCTCATTGCCGCTTACCGTAAGGAATACTGCAAGAAAAATCATCCCCAATAGGTTGACTAATATAATAGGCAGTTTATTCATCAAATACTTCTTGCCGTTCATAATATCTCTCCATACCTAAATGCTCCTGCATTCAAATCCCTGTCTGCTTCCAATCTTCTTAAATGGAAATACCCGCTCCACGGTATCATGAAAGCAGATACCCCTGCCTATGCTTCGTCTTAATAAAATCCGTCACCCCGATACCGGACAGTTTCTCTCTGATTCTGGTGATATTCACGCTCAAAGCGTTGTCATCCACATAAAGCTGACTGTCCCACAAGAAATCAATCATATCATTCCTTGGGCAGATCGTTCCGGCATGGCTGAAAAGATAGTAGAGAATCTTCACCTCATTCTTCGTCAGTTCCGCTCTTTGACCGTCATACTCGACGAAACTACCTTCCAGATGCAGACAAACATCATTCCATGTGAGAATTTCCTGCCCGCCGGACGCAGATACCCGTCTCAAAAGCGCCGCGATCTTAGCAAGCAGAATCGCCGTGTGATAGGGCTTGGTAATGAACGCGTCCCCGCCCAGCATAATACTGTTCAATTCATCCATATCCGTATTACTGCTCGTCACAAAAATAATCGGTCTATCAGAGAAAGCCCGAATCCTCGAACAGATTGTAAAACCGTCATCACCCGGCAGTTTAATGTCCAGCAGAATCAAATGTGGTTCATAAGCTTTCACCTGTTCGACCACCGACGTAAAATCCGTCACGCTTTCCGCATCATATCCGTTACCGATTAACAGATTTTTTAATTGCTGTTGTATTGTGATATCATCTTCAATGATCAGTATTCTGTGTTTCATAATCAACTCCATGTCAGATTACTGCAGCGCTTCCCACCTGCTGTCTCCTTTCAGGAACCCGTATGTCTCTTCATCCTGAAAAGATTTTAATAAGTCCTCCCGAAGCTGCGCCGCAAATTCCGGACGGACTTCCCGAAAAGCCATATGCTCGAAGAGCGCAGACTTCGCAAAATGATTTATATCATCAATACTTGCAAGAAGCTGCTTCATGATTGTAATAGTCGCCTCCACATCCTTCTTCATCACCGCCAGCTCCAGCCTGCCGGAAATCCTGTGGTATTCTCCCATCTCAAAAAGTTCTGCCAGCCCACTCTGCTTGTCAGCCATCATCCGCACCTTCTCCATATTGTCTTCCTTCGCCGCCAGCGCCCCGATACTGTGAAACAAAAGCTCCAGCATCTGATACATGGAAAGTAACAGTCCTTCATATGTCTGGTACGCCTCTTTCGTCCTGCCTGTCTCACTATAAATTCGCGCCTGCTGGAATTTCCGCTCCGGATTCTGCTCAGAATAATATGTCAGACACTCCTCCGCCTTCTCATACTGTTTGTCATTCAGATGAAAGGCAAACAACGCATCCGCTGCCATAGTGCGAATCTGTTCCTTTTCACTCTTAAGCGCTTCGGCAAACCATCCGTTGATGACAGCGTCGTAATCATCTTCTATACTGCTCTTATCCGCACTTTTCATCTTTATCCGCTCAGCATTTAACAGCACTGCTGCTTCCAGAATCAAATATTCACAGTTCGGGTACTGCGCTATCTCTTCTTTGACATATGCAAACGCTTCCCCGAAAGACTGCTCCCGGAGCATGGTGTTCAACTTGTATATAATGTCCTGTATTTCTTCCCGCGTCAATTCTTCCCTGAAAGACAACAACGTATCCAGAGAAATCCCCAGCAGTCTTGCAATCGGCGCAAGAAGCGTAATATCCGGCATGGAACTGCCCTTCTCCCACTTATTGACAGCCGGGGCCGTCACGCCGAGCCGGTTTGCCATCTCCTCCTGCGTCATGTCTTGTTCCTTACGATATTGTCTGATCACTTGTCCGATCTGCATAATAAATAGTCTCCTTTCCGGCTGAATGTCATTTCACTGATTGTTTGCTACATATACGCAGCACATCAAATCTTTGCCCTAACTACTTACAGCATAACAGATGAAGAAACTATCTACAATTGAACGAAAGTTAAATAAACGGAAGTTTCATTGACTGTTATTCATATTTTATATAGAACTTTCATGCATACAAGATAATAATTTGCATTGAAATTTACCTGCTATATTGAGCACCCGTTCCTCCTCACTATTTTTGATCTTCATCCTCCAGTAAAGGTATATTAATCAATTCCTGCAATTTCTTCTGTAATACATTTAAACAAACCGGGAGCTAACCTTTTAAATAAGTATCAATATCCTTCCGCAATTGTGAACGTTTTCCAGTTCCAGTAAAAAGTTTTTTCAAAGGCTCAATAACTAAAAGCCTGCCATTTACCGTCTCATAAGAAAGCCTGATATGAAAATAATTGATTTGTTCTATTACCGCCATAAAATACAGTAAAATTCCAACAATTATTCCGGATAAATCTTTTTTTTCAAGGAGCGCAATAATAATTATTGGCAGATAGGATGTTAATAGAATTACATTTACCCATCTTAATTTACTGTAAATCCTGCCAATTTCAAAATTACTTAATGCCGTCTTTCTTCTTACCATTCTCAACTTAATACGCCAATAGAAGCTGCCCTCTATTACTATGACAGAAAATATCAACAATGGATAAAATGAAATCCAATTCAATTTAAACGCGTTCTTTCCAACGTCCATATCGACAATAAACTTTGCTGCAATTTTTGTCTCCTTTGCATTTTCAATTTTTACCACTAACAGAATACCATAATCGTACTTACATTTCTATCAAATTTCCTCCTTCCTCCGCATACACTAATTCTGTGGTGATCTTGGTCTGTTCCTTGCCGATGCTGTCATTTAGTTCGGGGGACTTTGCAGGGCTCTCTTTATGCTTCTTATTGTATCTTATTTTCGCAAGTCCTTTTAGTGACCGGCTCTCCTTATAGGTGGCTTGGATTGGCGCATAGAGAGTATACATTTTCCTCTGTTTCCTGTTCCGCTTGTCTACTTTCTGCCGACTTGTCTTGTGAGGGTTCTCGGCTTTGCGTTTCTTCTCATTCTGCTTTTTCTTTTCATCGGCTACACGCTGTTTCGCCTATTCCAATGCCTTTTCTATCTGCTTGCGTCCTTCTTTCTTTCAATCATTTTTGATACCTCGCTCTTTCTGTGCTGTATTGGTGGTTTCTAAAAATATAAAAGGCAGCTGATTGTCTGTAAAGATAACCGCTGCCCGAAGGTAAACAACATTCAGTTTTATATCATTTTGCTGCCTTGCTTTTCACGACAAATTTGAATTTTTCTAATTGTTTTGACGATATATATTTGCTAATTCTGTTAATTCTTCTACTACATTTGGTTTCCAAACAACTTTTTGGATTAGCCATTCACAAGGAAATTCCTTACATAATCCACAGAATTGTACATTATGCTCTCTTGCACATTTATGTATTGGACAACCGTTAGATTGTTCCCATTCTATACAATGTCCATCAGACTCTATACATCCTTGACAAATGCCATCATCTTTTTTCTTGCATCCTACACAGCATTCTCCACAAGCTGTAATTGTTGTAAAATCCATATAATTGTTCTCCTCATTTTATCCATCCCAATTAACAAATGTCTATTTCCCAGTTTTGCAAAGCGAAATTTGCTACTCATTTAATTTAATCCTAT
>VSOA01000226.1 GCA_009774585.1 Lachnospiraceae bacterium | reverse complement strand
ATTTCATGAGAAAGAGCGTCCGAAAGTTCTTTGCGCTCAGCCAATAACCTGCGCTCCTTCTCCACGTCTTTCTCAAGCTGCTCATTAGCTGCCTCTAATTTGGCAAACGCCTGCTGTAAATTGTCAGACATTGTATTCAGGCTTACCGACAATTCCCCGAATTCATCATTTGATGAAACATCACACGGTTCCGAAAAATCCAAATCAGCCATTCGCTGTGCCGAACAGCTCAACTTGGAAACCGGCTTTGAAATATAATGCCCCATCAAAAAATCAACAGCCAGAATAATAGCCGCCACAAAAATGATCCACACAAAAAATGATGCGTCTGAATCACTCTCTAAATTTACTGATACAATGTATGAAAGAATCAGCAGACATCCTGCCAGCTTTGAAATAAACACCAATTTCCTGCGAACGGTCCGAAGCATAAAACAATCAAATAATTTCATTCTGATCCTCTACCTTTCAAATTTGTACCCGGAACGAATAAGCGTAACAATATGCCTGCCTTCACTGCCAAGCTTCTGCCGCAAAGTCTTGATATGCGTATCTACCGTACGGGAAGTTCCTTCAAACTCATAGCCCCAAATCCTATTGAGTAACTGTTCTCTTGTAAAAACCTGTCCGGGATTCGTCATAAATAAGTGAAGCAGTTCATACTCCATATGTGTCAGCGCAATTTCCTCACCCTCAACGTAGACCTGACGGGAAGATGAAACCACCGTAATATCCCCCGCGTTTAGTGCATCCGCCGGCTCAGAGAATGTGCGGCGCAGTAAGGCGTTTACTTTTGCCAGCAAGACTTTAGGGCTAAAAGGCTTGGTCATATAATCGTCAGCACCATACTCATATCCCTTCAGCTTATCGCTCTCATCGCTTTTGGCAGTCAGCATAACAATCGGTATATTGCTCATCTCTCGTGTCATCTTGCAGACGGAAAACCCATCTATATGCGGCATCATGATATCCAGTACCATCAGATCTACCGGATGACTCTTCAAAATCATCAGCGCCTCTACTCCATCATCCGCGATCAGACACGTATGCCCGCCTTTCTGCATATATGCGCCAATAATATCCTGCATATTCTTTTCATCTTCTACTACTAAGATTTCTGCCATCTCCTTACTGCCTCCCAGAATAAACTGTAACGCTTTTATCGCCTCTTTTCAATTATTATCTATTTTAATCAAATTTTCCACAAATAAAATCAAGTAAATTCCTTTCTGATTCTGTATAATAAGTGCAGAACAGTTGAATTGAATTTGACGCAAATGCATAACACGAATCGCAGGGAGTGAAAAATCAAATGTATGAATGGCAGCGGCAGATACAAAAAATGATTGACGTGATAGATCTGTATATCAAAAAGAATGACAGCGAATCATTGTCGCTTGGCCATCTCTCTAAAGAATCAGGCTATTCCGAATTCTATATTTCCAAAAAATTCAAAGAAATTTCCGGAATGCAGTTCAGAGATTATCTGCGCTATCGGAGATTAGCCTTCGCGCTCAAAGAACTCAGAGATACCGAGAGCAGAATACTTGATGTTGCATTACAATACGGATTTTCTTCCCATGAAGCTTTCACTCGTTCTTTCAAAGAAGCTTATGGCATTACTCCCAGCGAATATCGCAGGCACCCGGGACCTGTTGCGCTTCGTACGATCATCAAACCTTTCGACTGTTACTTATCAGAAATAGGAGTAAGTCATATGGAAAACTCAGAACAAAAAATTAAAACTTATTATGTAACGATTCCTGCCCACAAATTTCTGCATATTAAGAACTATGAAAGTATCGGTTACTGGGACTTCTGGCAGAAACAAAGCCTCATTCCGGGACAGGACTGCGAGACGATCTGCGGTCTGTTAGACAGCATCAAGAGTAAGTTAGATGACATGGGCGGAAGTGAGGCAAACAGCGGAAACGGTCAGATTATGGCATACATCAATGAACCGGACGGAAGGATATGCAGTTGGGGCATCCCTCTTGCGGAATGCTACGGTGTACGCCTTCCGGCTGATTATGACGGTGACATTCCCCCGCAAATGCTTTTGATCGACGTACCTGAAGGCGAATATCTCGTCTTTGAACACGGTCCTTTTGACTTCGAGAGAGAAAACCAAAGTGTGGAAGAAAAGATTGAAGCTGCCATGAAAGCATATGATTATGCCGCTGACGGCTACTGTCTCGACACGACTCCCGGCAGAATCTTTTACTTCTATCACGACCCGGAGCGATTCTGGAAGTATGTCAGACCGGTACGGAAAATAATATAGTCAGATTGGAGTCTGCCTAGAATCATCACTGCCATAGATGCATGATTTTGAAATTTGAGGGTACATTGACCCTCTTTTAACGCACTGCTTTCCCTATCGCAATCGAATTGAGCAGCGCACAGAACAAAGCACTCAAGCACCCCGACGCGATTATGATCAGCACATCGATAGGTGCAAGAACCATTCCGGATATGCTGTCAAAAATAAATCCCTTACCAAAACTGTATAAATGCCCATGCAAAAGAATCATCTCACCAATATACATAAAAAGCGTCATAGCCGAGGATACAAACGCCGGAATACCGATTGAAACAGTCTTACCCTTATCCAAAAGGAAGGAACCTGTATAAATGCCTGCGGTAACGCCCAGAAGAATAAAGAATACTGCCATCAAGACCGCCGATAACGGCGACACCTGAATGCTGCCATCTCTCCAAAAAGCAGTAAAGCAGGCAAGAATGCAAAGCCCCAGAAATGCAAGCGCGCAGACTGCCTGTAGGATCAGTGAATGCAGACGTTGTTTTTCTCCGGTCTTTATCATTTGCCAGAATCCGTAGATGCAGTTCAGTATCGATAAAATCAGTACGAGCGAAATCATATAAAAGTGCAGCTTAAAGGCCGGGTTATAATCACCCATTAAGATTTCGGCTGCCGTTTGTGTTTTATATGTAGTCGTAGTTTCACCCCATCCGTCAGGCGGCGCATAACACATAAACATTTGCCAGTCTTCAAGCTTGCTAACCGTTTCTGTTGACGTAACCACTACTTGTTGTTCAAACAATATTTCAAGGACAAAGAATACTGCAATGGCGGCGACAGAACCAGCAAGCAGTGCAAACCGCTTAGGCAGATTGGCACATAGAGGCAGCAGCAGTACACCCGTCAGAACAGCGATACAAATCGGCGTATACGGAATAATGTATTTGGGATAGTCCTCTTTGAAAACAGTTCCGCTTACAAGCATATCCCTAATTACACATATCCCCATAAAAAACGGATAGCATGATGCAAGCAGGACACCGAGAACAGTCATCACATAATACCTGCTTAAAGCTTTGCTCTTCATACCGATTCACCTCTCATCCTTAACGTACATCTTACCTTTCAGACTTTAATAATGCATAATAACATGCGTCACAAATCCCTTGATTGTTCCGGTCCGCACTTCTCATAGTTCCCTCATATTTCATTCCACATTTCTCCATTACTTTACCGGAATTGGGATTTCTTGGGTCGTGTCTGGCTTCAATACGATTAACTTCAACTTCTTCAAAGAAAAAATCCATAACTGCTTTCATAGCCTCAGACATGATTCCTTTATGCCACCATGTTCTTCCGATACAATATCCGATATGGACCATGGCAATATCCTCATCCATATGAACTGCACTGATACTGCCGATAGGTTCTTCTCCGTTTTCTTTGAAAACAATCGCCCACTGATAATACTTATCATCGGAATAGGATTTCACCCACTCTTCCACTCCAAATCTGCTGACGTCAGGACTCGAATGCGAAGGCCATGTTAAATACTTCGTCACCTCTTTATCCGCTGCCCAATTCTTGTACATTGCATCGGCATCTTCACTGACAAATCTTCTTAAAATCAATCTTTCTGTTTCTAATCTCTGTGTTCCGCGATGCTCCATATCTTTCCCCTTCCAAGGTATGTGATTTACCGTCGTATCTTTTTCATTGACATATTAATAGGATTTTGTATATTTGCATTCGGGGAACCCGGAACATCCAAGAAATTTGCCGAATCTTCCCTTCTTTTCGACCAACATTTTCCCGCATTTTGGGCATACTCCATGTCTCATTATTATTTTGTCAGATTGAGATGTGTTTTCATCTACTGATTTTCTTTCTATACCTGCATCCAGCAAAATACTATCCAAATCTACCGCTTTTATAATATAATCCGTACATTCCCGTGCCACTTTGACAGGCTTGCACGTCCAGACAGTCTTGTCACCAACCAGATAGAGGCGAAATTTTGCTCTTGTTGCCGCAACATTTACAATATTCTTATTTACCCAGTTTGCCGCACCTATTGAATTCTTATCGCATCCCAAAAGAAAAATAACTTCGTCTGTTCCCTGTCCCTGAAATGTATGCACAGTCCCTACATTGTTATCAGCCAGCCATTTCTTAACCCTCGGTTCTTCCTTGTAGAGAACTGATTTTCTAATCATATCAATCATGCCCGCTTTCACAGACGTAAAGGGCGTAATGATAAACAGCTTAGGAATCTCGTCTTTATCTTTCTTAAATTTTTCTTTCAATAATTTAATAACTACCTCGCCTTGCGCCTCTACAAAATGATTCTTTGTTCCTGAGTTTTCGCTCCCCGAGACATCTATCCAGCAGCTTCGCGGAAGAATGAATGTTGCTGCCCTATTCTCTTTTGGCGCCGCCGTCTGCTGTCTCATTGTTCCATCATAGGATAGGATATTTGAAATAGAATACATCGGATCGATGCAGCGCCTATGTACCACCAACGGACATCCTACCCACTCTTTCTCTTCTTCCTCGCCAAGAAATGTCCCATATGGGTTGATATAGTCGGCAAAACCCTGAACGGATATCTTTTTATCCTTATATCCGGATAAAGTATTAGAGTTTAACAGTTGTTTTATCATATCCGTCTCTGCAGTCACTACCGGTTCAATCTGTTTTGGATCTCCGACAATCACAGCTTTACGACATCTGAGCATTGCGCCTACAGCCATCTGCGGCTGCGCTTGTCCGGCTTCATCTACGATTAATGTGCCAAGGACCCCGCTTTCTTTTATATCGCCTAAGAAAGTCTGCGCCGATGCAAAAGTCGTCGAAACTACCGGTGTCAGTAGAAATATGGATTGAAGTAAATATGGCATCGCTGTCTTTCGGTCAGTTGTCTGCATTCTTTCACTGCACTCATCAAACATGTTCCATGCGATCATCAAATTTATGATGTTATGCCTCATACACTTTGATGATATGACAAACTCCTTGTGGAGCTTACATGCATACAGAAACAGCTTTTCTCTTTCCCTGTTATACCGTGCGGTAAACCATGGATTCGTAATCTGCGCCTCTGTCATTTGCTCTTCGTCAGCCGAGATATATTTCTCTATAAAAGCCTGATCAATGGGTATTAATTTCCTATCTTTTTTAGAATATCGTTCCAAAAGAACATAATAATTTTGCAAGTCCTGAATACCTGTCAACTTCTTATCAACATTCGACAATGAGTCCTTAATTGCTTCGATATTTTTCTTGTGCTCTGCAATCAGGTCGTCTCTGGTCGATGTATTTTTATATCTGGAAAATAATCCTTTAGGTCTTGATTCTTCAAGCTGCATTATTTCCATCTGCTCTGCTTTCAGCCTATCGGTAAGGCGTTTCTTTTCACCTTCTAATTCATAAATAGAGTCCGACAGTTCCTCTACTGATAAGTTCTGCAATTCTGCCGGAACCGCTCCACATGCCTTACATAACTTCTCCAACTCTTCCTTTAGACTTACGACAAGTTCATATTGTTTTAAAAAAACCGCTCTTTGTTTTATATATCTCTGTTTGTGCACGTCTCGTATAGCATTTGTTTTATATTCCTCCACAAAAGGTCTTAATACAGCGCTGCAATATTTTTTAATATTAGAACGTTTCCCAAATGGAGCAGACACCAAGCCCCAACAGTCTTCGACGCCAAGAAGCTTATTCGCATACCGCGTGAAGTAAATATCTTTTTCTTCCCGGCTTTTACCATATTGAGTAATCGTCTCAACATCTTCCGACTTGTCAACATCAAACATATTTCTAACTGCATCAAGTCCTTTTGCCACTGTTTCATCATCATTCTTCGATGGTTCCAGACTTTCAAGAATATCCTTACCCTTCGGTAAATCAATCGTAATATTTTCTACTGCGGCGTTATTGCATGATGCGACCAACATACTATAATCATTAATTTTATCATTCTTGATAGAATAATAATTAGGTGCATATT
>VSOA01000225.1 GCA_009774585.1 Lachnospiraceae bacterium | reverse complement strand
AAATTATGAAAAGAAATGGAGGATCCCAATGAAAACAACAGAATTGAAAGAAAGAGCAGCAGAGTTAAAAGAGAAAACGACAGAACTTATGAGAGGAGACCTTACGCTCACCGGACTGAATTTCTTCCTGATTGGCGCGATTTGTCTTTTGGCTGGAATCTGTATCGGGCTTCTGACAGCGCCTTTGACGCATGGCATCAATATCGGCATTGGAAGTAACAACGGGAATAATAATACCGGCAATGGCTGCCATAACGGCAGTGAAAATGGCAATAGTGACAGCCATAACGCCTGAGATGGCTTACACAATAATAAAATGATTCAAATGTAAATCGAGAAATAATGAATGAGGAGAAGAGGCTGAACTTTATCATTTTCAGTCTCAGAAATGGAGGCAGACATGAAAATTACATTAAAAGACGGTTCTGTGAAAGAATATGCACAGGCGATGAGTATTTATGACATTGCTATGGATATTTCCGAAGGACTTGCCCGCGCGGCATGTGCAGGAGAAGTGGATGGCAAAGTAGAGGATTTGCGGACGGTTATTGACAGTGATTGTAGTCTGAGTATTTTAACGGCAAACGATGCGGAAGGACTTAAAGTCATCAGGCATACCGCGTCCCACGTGCTTGCGGAAGCGATGAAGAGACTTTTCCCGAATGCCAAAGTGACAATCGGACCGGCAATCGAGGACGGATTTTACTATGATTTCGACGCAGAGCCTTTTTCCAGAGAAGATTTGGATAAGCTTGAAGCAGAGATGAAGAAAATCATCAAAGAGGGGCACAAGCTTGAGCGGTTTACCCTGCCGAGAGCCGAGGCAATCAAATTCATGGAGGAAAAAGGTGAACCCTACAAGGTGGAACTGATTCGCGACCTTCCGGAAGACGCGGAGATTTCCTTCTACGATCAGGGCGGATTTGTGGATTTGTGTGCCGGACCGCACCTGATGAGCACGAAGAACATTAAGGCATACAAATTGATTTCGTCTTCTATGGCATACTGGCGCGGTGATTCCGATAAGGCGCAGCTGCAGCGTATCTACGGCACTGCCTTCTCCAAGAAGGAAGAGCTGGAGGCATATCTGGAGCACTTGGAGGATATCAAGCGCCGTGATCATAACAAGTTAGGACGCGAGATGGAGTTGTTCACTACGGTGGACGTTATCGGACAGGGATTACCGCTTCTTTTGCCGAAGGGTACGAAGATGGTTATGAAATTGCAGCGCTGGATTGAAGATTTGGAGGACAAAGAGTGGGGGTATGTGAGAACGAAGACTCCGCTTATGGCGAAGAGCGATTTGTATAAGATGTCCGGACACTGGGATCATTACAAAGACGGCATGTTTGTGCTGGGAGACGAGGAGAAGGATAAGGAAGTATTTGCCCTGCGCCCTATGACTTGTCCGTTCCAGTATTACTGCTACAAGAATACGCAGCATTCTTACCGTGATCTGCCGATTCGATACGGCGAGACATCTACACTATTCAGGAATGAGGATTCCGGCGAGATGCACGGTCTGACCCGCGTGCGTCAGTTCACCATTTCCGAGGGACACCTGATTGTCAGACCGGATCAGATGGTAGACGAGTTTAAGGGTTGTATCGCACTGGCAAAATATGTTATGTCAACTTTAGGGCTGCTTGGCGATATTACGTGGCATTTGTCCAAATGGGATCCGGAGAATCCGGAGAAGTATATCGGAGAGCCGGAGGTATGGAACGAAACGGAAGCACATATCCGCAATATTCTGGAAGAATTGGAACTTCCTTTTGTGGAGGATGTAGGTGAAGCGGCGTTCTACGGACCGAAGGTGGATATCAATGCAAAAAATGTATACGGTAAAGAAGACACGATGATTACAATTCAGTGGGATGCTCTTTTGGCGGAGCAGTTTGATATGTACTTTATCGACCAGAACGGCGACAGAGTGCGTCCCTGCATCATTCACAGAACTTCTTTAGGCTGTTATGAAAGAACTCTGGCATGGCTCATCGAGAAGTATGCGGGCAAGTTTCCGACATGGTTGTGCCCCGAGCAGGTACGTGTGCTCCCGATATCCGAGAAGTATGAGGAGTATGCGGAGCAGGTCAGAAAAGAACTGGCGCAGAACGATATTGATGTGACGGTAGACAATCGTTCTGAGAAGATAGGGTTTAAGATTCGTGAGGCGAGACTTGCCAAAGTGCCTTACATGTTAGTGGTCGGCGCGCAGGAGGCGGAAGACAAGACGGTTTCCGTCAGAAGCCGCTATGCTGGCGACGAAGGGGTGAAGCCGCTGCAGGAGTTTATTGACCAGATCTGTAAGGAAATCAGGTCGAAGGAGATTCGTCAGGAAGCGGTACAGGAAGAAGCCGGGCGGCAGGCGCAGAAGTAAAGATGAGATGTTTGGCAGGCAGCGGTAATTGGAGCAGGAGCAGATTACAGAATGAATCAAATAAAGAAATTGACGGGCAGGGATATCCTTGGATATCTCCTGCTCGGATTAAGCGTGATAATGCTGGGCAAAAGTCTGACGTTATGTTTCAGCAGCGATATCTGGTATGACGAATTGTTCACCGTGGGGATGATAGAACATTCCTACGGTGATTTAATTGCATTTACGGCACGGGATGTGCATCCGCCTTTGTATTATTGTATTGTAAAAATATTGATTGATTTATGTAAACTAATATCGGTTCAGGCGAATCCGGTCGTGATTGCGAAGATCGTGTCGGTTTTGCCGTATTTTATTCTGCTGATTTATAGCGTCAGTTTTATTCGGAAAAGGTTCGGTATATTTACGGGCGGGATTTTTTTGTTTTGCGTCACTGCAATGCCGCAGCTTAGCGCCTATACGGTGGAAGTGAGGATGTATAGCTGGGCTCTGCTGTTTGTGACGGCTGCTTTTTTACATGCTTACGGAACGATTACGGTACAGAACGGAGAGCCGGCGGCGCAGACGGCGGACGATTTGGCGACAGTGCGGTCAGCGGCTGGACGGAAGTTGACAACTTATACCCGTGCGCATACGAGGAAGATTCATGCGGCGGCGCTGGTAGGTTATGGACTCGCAGCGGCATACACACAATATTTTGCATGTGTTGCGGTCATTATGGTATATTTTTATGCGCTTATCGTATTTATTATCAGAGACCGGCAGAGAATAAAAGAGTGGCTGGTGTGGGCGGCGGTTTCTGTCATCGGCTATGCTCCATGGCTCTATACGCTGTTTGCACAAATTACGGCGGTTAATGAGAATTACTGGATTCTTCCGCTAACATGGCGTTCTTTGGGCGGCTGTGTGAAGTTTTTGATGAAGCCGGCGTTTACCAATGAGGTATTGAGTACCATTCTGGCGGTGATTATGTTTATCTTATATGCGGCGGTATTTGTCTATGGGGCGATAAAACTCTACCATATGAGGAGACAAAAAGAGAGAAATGAGATAAATACAGAGAAGTATAGATGCCAAGACGGGAAAAAGAGTGAGAAATATAATCGGTATTCAGAAAGGACAGATATAGAACGTATCATTTTCATTGCGGCGGGCGTCGGCGTTCTTGCAGGACTTGTACTATTTGGTTTTGCGGCATCGATGATTGTCCGTCCGATTTTTGTGTATCGATATATGATTCCGGCATTAGGGTGCTTCTGGCTGAGTTTTGCAGTCGGTCTTGGTCATATGTTCGTAGATAGAAAGGCGGCCGCACTTATCATCACGTCCTTCGTTCTCGTCATCGGACTTCGCGATTATCGTGCTTTTATGGGCGAGGAAGAATACAAGATATTGCTGATGGAACAGACGAAAGAGGCATTATCTTCCATTGCAGCGGAAGATATCGTCATTTATAATTTTGATCAGGTGCAGGCCGTCACTTCCTATTATCTGGATCGTGAGACGTCGAGTTATCTGTGGTGCGGGACGCCGGAGACTCTGATTCAGGAGATTATAAGACCGTATGATACGGTGGAGGAAACACAGACAATCGCAGAGTGGTGCGAGGATGGAAGAACTGTCTGGTTTGTCGGCAGCTTTAACAGCAGAGATGATATTGTGGAACAATGGTCAGCGGAAGGTATGAAGATAGAGGAAACAGGCAGCTATCTTTTGGAAAGATACTGGTTTAACTTGTATAAAGTATCGAGATGAAGGAAATAATAACCTTGTATCATAGAGTCGGTGTGCGGGTTCGCAGGCTGAGAAGGAATGGAGGTTATTATGGCTGAATTAAAATGTGGAGTTGACAATTGTTCTTACAACAAGGATAAGTGTTGCTGTAAGGGCGACATCATGGTAGGCGGTACACATGCGGATTGCTGCAATGATACATGCTGTGAAAGTTTTGCGCAGAAAAGGGAAGGTTCTTATACCAGTTCGTTGGAGCATCCGTGCAAAACGATTAGTATTGATTGCGAAGCGGTTAAATGTGTGTATAATAGTAACTATAAATGCCATGCCGAACATGTGGATATCAAAGGCGGCGGCGCATGTAACTGTTACGGGACTGAGTGTGCCACTTTCAAGGAAGCACAGTAGAGTTCTGCAGAGCCGGCTGCGGTTAAGAACGCAGGTGATTGTATTCGGAATGCAGCATTTGCTTTATGATAGTACAGTATGTTCTTCGATTCAGGACATACTGTACTTTTGCGGGCGGAATTACTGCCTGAAGAAAGTATAAGAGTGAGGTACATAGTTTGAAAAAAACAATAAAGCATATTAGGTTCAGGCATCTGTGGGTGCTTGCTCTGTCAATGTGTATGATTTTGGCGTTGATAGGATGCGGTCAGGATGATACGACACAGATGGGTGCGGAGCCGCCAAGCGATGCCGTACAGACGGAGACGGAAACGGAAAAAACTGATAAAGATGCCCCTTCACTTGAAGATGTGGCGGTCATGCCGGACGAGACGAACGCGGGCAGAGCGCAGATGGAAATAGACGAAGAGACGCGCAAGGAGTTGACCGTAGAACTGCTTGAGGAGCACAATCTGGATACATCGGTGGCGGAGAGAGCGCGCGCCACGAAAGGATGTACGTTTGATTTGCCGGAAGGGTTTGCGGAGTCGGAAGAAGTTCCGGGTATGTATGTGAAGGAACGCTATCCTCTCGATGCTTCTACAATTTATTATGTTGCCATGGAAGGGGACATCGCTTTGCAGTTGTTGACGGAAGAAGCGTTTTTAGAACGGACGCAGGAGAGTCTTCGGCAGGCGTATGGGGATGAAGTAGAAGTGACAATAGAGAACTTTGAGAGTATTAAGGTCAGCGGATATCCTGCTTTTCGCATTAAGTGTAATTATCAGGTAGACCGTATCAAGATTACACAACTTGCCTATATCATCAACGCGGACAAAACTTATGCGATCACTTACTCGCAGACAAGCGATTATGATTATATGGAAGAGTATGAGGCGAGCGCGGCGTCAATTCGGGTGCAGTAAAGTGCTGTGTCAAAAGGTAATGAGTCCGCAGCCGCAGGAACAACACATAGAACATAGAAACAGCAGCATTTATGGAAAAGTAAATGCTGCTGTTTATAATATTAGGGAATTAGTCGTCCACGTCGAAATTCTCCAACATACTGTTTTTCTTCTGTGGCTTGGAATCGCCGTGTTTTACTAAGAGCATTGTAAAGAATGCAAGAATGGAGAAAAACACGGAATACGGGAACAGCGTCCGGTACGAGACATGTTCCAGCAGGTAACCCGACAGGATGGGCGTGAATACCTGTGCGGCCATGGAAAAGGTGTAGTAATACCCGGTGTATTTGCCGACGTCGCCGGAAGAGGCAATCTCCACGACCATCGGGAAGGAGTTGACATTGATTGCCGCCCAGGCGAAGCCGATGATGCCGAAGAAGATGTTCATCGATGCATGGTAACTATTGTAAAAGGCGGCGCACAGATAGCATAGGGCTAATAGGACAACGCCGATTAAGATTGTTTTCTTGCGGCCGATATGACTGGAAAGCGCGCCGGTTGGAATATAGCTGACGATTGCGGCGACCGTCGCCACCATCAGGCAGTTTGCGTAACCGCCGTTCTCCATACCCCAGACATGCGTCGCATAGCGGGAAAAAGCGGTGGTGACTGCGTTGTAAGCAATAAACCACAGTGCGATGGAAAGCAGCATGAACACAAGACTTCGTTTCACATCAGGAGCAAGTGCAGTACCGGATGCTTTGGAGGAAGAGTCCGCTTCGGACGCAGATACTTCTTCCGGTTCCATTTGCGCCAGAATCTTCTTCTCTTTGATGGTTGAGAAGAGAACGGCGACACTTAGGAGCATCAGCAGCGCAATGGATGCAAACAGCGGGAAATAGTTC
>VSOA01000224.1 GCA_009774585.1 Lachnospiraceae bacterium | reverse complement strand
TTCGTTTTCATTATACCATTTCTCATAGAAAAAGCCTAATTCTTTTAACAAAGAATCAGACTTTTTCAGTGCCCTCGCTGTTCAAGACTTACCAATTTCCCGTACAGAAATCCTATATAGACGGAATTGCCCTGATGCGGCAGTTTATTATATCTGTTGTCCGAAGAGAGGACTTGAATATACTCACTCTGCGCCTCCACCAACTCCTCATAGGTGTGACATGTATAGCGCTGATTGATAATCGCCTGCAAATGATTGTCGAACTCATGCTGGCGCACCCGTATCTCATCTATGAGCTTCCTGTAAGAAGCCGCATAAATCTCATGTACCTCAAGCTCAATCTTCTTCTCCTGCATCTGTATACGATACTTCTCCCAATTTCCAATGAGGAATACAATAATCGCTGCCATTACAAAATATAGCAAATAATCCACTACAAGAATTCCCGCATTTCTTTTCGCATAGAAAATATAGGAAACAGCAATGCAAAAAACACCTGATAGTAAAATTTTCGCTTGTCTATGTTCACCCTTAATATAAGATACCACTCCTTGAACATTCACTTTCTTATATAGAATATAGAAAGTCAAAAGCATAACGAAATTTACGCATAAATTACCTTGTCTTGTTTCAATTATTCCCCTGTTCAAGTTTTCTAATAAAAAAACTGCTGTAACCTGAAACACTGCACACAGCAAAATCATAACCGCAACCCGAATCAACACCTCCCGAAGCGGTTTCTTAAACTCTTTTCCGGCATATACAGCAATCAACGCATACATGAGCAACGAAAAAAGACCGTTATATCCGATGTGCCAGCACACGGTAAACAGTCCCATATGAATAATGATCAGGCATATCATTCCACACGTAATCTTTATCTTTTTCCCGAATAACCAATAGAGGCAGACAATGATAGCCAGAATTTCAAACAAAAGATATATTGCTCTTACCATTGTAATGCCTCTATAAATTTCTTCTTATACCTTATCCCGATATCAACTGTGACATTTCCCCGAAGCGTAATCACTCCGTTTGCCAGATCGATATTACCGATATACTTACGATTCACTATCGCTCCCCGGTTACATTGAATGAACTCGTCATACTCTGCTTCTTCCAGTATCTGCTTACATGTTTTATAGGATATCTTGAATTCCGTTCCATTTGTCAGATAGAAACATATCGTATGATTAACACTCTGTGCATAAATAACTTCGCTGCACTGTATCGGATATAATATTCCATCTTTCCTGAAATGCAGCACGCGGTCATCTTCTCCGGCTATATTACAATCCAGCGCTTCGCTCAACAATCTCTTAACCTGTTCTATCGCAAATGGTTTCTCTATGTATCCGTAACAATGTAATTCACGGTAGGCGTAGATTTCCGGATCTTGCAGTGATGTGATAAAGATAATCGGTGTATATTTGTACTTTGCGATACTTCTTACAGATTCTGCGAATCTAATCCCGGACGTGTCTCCGGGTTTTGAAATATCCAAAATAATATCTACTATAAAAAGCTGAATTCTGTTTTGTAAGACTAATGCATATGCACGCTCGATGTCCTTTTCAATATATATCTTCACAGGGCTGCCGCACTCTTCCAATAACTGCTTTAGCAATAAGGCGGTCTTATCATTGTCTTCCAATATTAGGACTTTCTTTTCCATCTTTATCCCCGTCTGTCATTGCTTCCTTTATTTTTTGAAAAATCATATTGTACTTTTCTGCTGTTTCTTTCGTCTCCATATGATTGCCGTTCATTGAGATATCACAAAATAATTTTATCAGCAGAATTTCCTTCTCCATATCCTGCAATGCCAAAGTCTTATTCCATATTTCTGCAAGTTCTTCTTTTTCTCCAAATAACAGATAGTCCGTCGAAAAGTTTAGTTTTGTTTTCATCTTTTTCAGTGTATTGAGCGAAATATTGTTTTCGCCGCTCTCCATCTTCTTATATAGCTGCGGCGAAATATCCAATATTTCAGCAAACTGCTCCTGTGTTAGATCCAGCTTACACCTGATATCCCTCAACCTATTACCAACTTCTTTTTTTGAATATATTTCGCCCATAGACTATCCCATCTCCAATATAAGTCAATTCTATCTGATATAATCTCTCCTCTCCATATATTTTTTAGGTACTAAAAGTATACGATTTATACCTAAAGTTACCACTTTTTTGAATTTTATGCCAAAATACAACAAAGCCTTCAAGTTTTCTCAACTTAAAGGCCTTGCCAATACTGAATTTCTTCCTAATTATATATTCTTCTATGTTCTCAAATTGTCTTTTTCATCAATTCGTCTATTCCCAAATCTTAAAACGCATTGTTTCCACTTTCGTCACTTCATCCGCCAGAATGCACACATCGTCATTTAACGTGATTCCTGTCATGATAATATCCATCTCTTCCGGTTTTGACGCTAACAATGTCTTTAACTCGTCAACCGAAATGATACCGTTGTCAATCAGTCCCAGCACTTCGTCCATAATCAGCAAAGAACACTCGTTCGTATTCATCACTTTCTTCGCAAAGTTAAGACCATTTCTGATATTCTGGCACTCTTCTGTTTTCCGCTCCTCGGAAAGATTCACAAAGTTTTCCTCTGATTTCTCAAATCGAAAAATCTTGATTTCCGGCTCCAGCCTCTTCAAAAACTCTGATTCCGCCAATCCTCTTCCTTTTAAAAACTGGATAATAACTACATCTTCACCTTTACATGCTGTCTGTACCGCCCTGCCGAGCGCTGCCGGAGATTTTCCATGTCCGTCACCGCTATAAATATGAATCATACCTTTTTTCATATTTACCTCCATGCTTTCCGTTCCTTAGTACTCGTCTGCCTATCATAGCACAATCAAGATTTTCATGCAACTTTTTTAGATATTTTGTCAGCTTTTTGAAAGGTTTTTACTTTTCAAGCATTCACGCAGTCTCTTTATTGCACTTTATCCTCTCAGCTATCTTCTTCAACCATCTCCAGCTTGCTGACGGATACTTCATAAGCCACCCTTCTCTCAAGCTGTTCCTCCGACAATTTCTTCATATATTCCCTGCTCTGGATTCTACCCCAGATAGCACATCTGCTTCCAACTTCAAAATTGCTTGCAAATCTTGCATTCCTTCCCCAACAGATACACGGTATGTAATCTGATTTGCCGTACGGACGGTTCACAGCTAACAGCAGATCCGCAATCTCTCTTCCCAGCGGCGTCTTGCGGTAAATCGGCGATTTACAGATATAACCGTCCAGAAAAATCTGATTGGTCTTCGCACTCTCACCAATCTCGTCCACAAACTCAATTTCTCTTGCAAACACAGACAATACCAGTCTATTTTTTCTCTCTTCATGTCTGTTATAGGAGCGGAATTGTCCCGTGATGCATATTTTCATGCCTCTATAATCTTCATTCACGTCCAAAAGTCTTTCCGAAACCATCACCGGAATGATATCCGTAGAATCGCTTAAACGGTCCACACTGATATCTACCATATAGAATCCCTCTCCGAAAATCTCATGGCTAAAGGAAAAATCGCTTACAATCTCCCCCATTATCGCCACTTGGTTGTTTTCAATAACCTTATCTGTCATGTTTTTCTCCCTTCTGCACTATGGAACCAGCCATAGAAATTCCTTTTTGTATTGTACTATCAATATATAGGAAATCGGCTGTGAATAGAACTGTTAATGGTCGCGCGAAGATATGCATAATGTCGAAAAAATGGGCATTTAGGGACTTGCCAGACAGAAGTGCAAGTGATATAATTATCGCGTTTTGAACAAATTAGACAACGTTCCCGCTTTGCGAACGAGGATATTCCTATAACAGGTTCGCAAAGCCAAAGTAAGAAAGGCATAATAAATTATGACACAGACAAGAGAAGATGTAAGAAATATAGCAATCATCGCGCACGTCGATCATGGCAAAACGACTCTGGTAGACGAACTGTTGAAACAGAGCGGTGTTTTCAGGGAGAATCAGGAAGTGGCGGAGCGCGTCATGGACTCCAACGATATCGAGAAAGAGCGTGGTATCACAATCTTGTCCAAGAACACCGCCGTTATGTATAAGGGCGTGAAAATCAACATTATCGACACGCCCGGACATGCGGATTTCGGCGGTGAAGTAGAACGTGTCCTCAAGATGGTAAACGGCGTTATCCTCGTGGTAGATGCTTTCGAGGGGCCCATGCCCCAGACGAAATTCGTCTTAAAAAAGGCGTTGGAACTTGACTTATCGGTTATCGTATGCATCAACAAATGCGACCGTCCGGAGGCAAGACCAATTCAGGTAGTGGACGAGGTTCTGGAACTATTCATGGATTTGGATGCCAATGACGAGCAGTTGGACTGCCCTTTCGTCTACGCCTCCGCCAAAACAGGTACAGCCAGCACGCAGCTCACCGTCAAGAACAAGGATATGACACCGCTCTTCGATACAATCATAGAGCACATACCTGCTCCCACAGGCGACCCTGACGCAGGCACACAAGTTCTTATCAGTACCATCGACTACAATGAATATGTAGGACGTATCGGCGTCGGCAAGGTAGACAACGGATCTGTCAAAGTCAATCAGGAAGTAGTCATCGTCAATCACCATGACCCTGACAAGATGCGCAAGGTCAAAATAAGCAAGTTATACGAATACGACGGTTTAAATAAGGTTGAAGTCACAGAGGCCGGTATCGGCTCTATCGTAGCAATTTCCGGCATCGCGGATATCCATATCGGCGATACGCTCTGTTCTCCGGATCATCCGCAGCCTATTCCGTTCCAGAAGATATCCGAGCCAACCATCGCCATGCACTTTATCGTCAACGACTCGCCGCTTGCCGGTCAGGAAGGCAAGTATGTGACAAGCCGTCATCTGCGCGACCGACTGTTCCGCGAGTTAAACACAGACGTCTCCCTCCGTGTGGAAGAGACGGAAACGACGGAGGCTTTCAAAGTCTCCGGACGAGGCGAACTACACTTATCCGTGCTGATTGAAAATATGCGCCGCGAAGGATATGAATTTGCTGTCAGCAAAGCCGAAGTATTATATAGAACAGATGAAAACGGCAAGAAATTAGAGCCGATGGAATTATGCTATGTAGATGTTCCGGAAGAGTTCTCCGGTACGGTCATCGAGAAATTGAGCCAGCGCAAGGGTGAACTGCGCAACATGGGACTTGCCTCAGGCGGATACAGTCGTCTGGAGTTCTCCATCCCCTCCCGCGGGCTGATTGGCTATCGCGGCGAGTTTATGACCGACACCAAGGGCAACGGCATCATGAACAGCATTTTCGATGGTTATGGTCCCTACAAGGGCGACATTCAATACCGCAAGCAAGGCTCGCTCATCGCTTTTGAAGCAGGCGAAGCAATCACCTATGGACTTTTTAATGCGCAGGAGCGCGGCACCCTCTTCATCGGGCCGGGCACGAAAGTATACTCCGGCATGATTGTCGGACAGAACGGTCGTGGGGAAGATATCGAGTTAAACGTCTGCAAGAAAAAGCAGCTAACCAACACCCGTTCCTCCAGCGCAGATGAGGCGCTTCGCTTGACACCGCCGAAGGTTTTAAGTCTGGAACAGGCGCTTGAGTTTATCGACACGGACGAACTGTTGGAAGTCACTCCAAAGACAATCCGTATCCGCAAGAAAATTCTGGATCCGACGCTCAGAAAACGTGCGGCAATGTCCCATAAGTAAAAATCGTTGTCCGACGTCAACGATTCGGAGAATGCAAAGCATTCTCCTTACATAATTTATACTGTCGCAATTTTCTACCGCTTATCCCATAAGATATCAAATACCAAGTACCAGCGCAGCTACCCGGAAATAAATCACCAAAGAAATCGCATCCACAATTGTGGTAATGAATGGGCTCGCCATCACGGCAGGGTCCATTCCTATTTTCTTGGCAAGCATTGGCAGAGTGGAGCCTACGATCTTCGCTACGACCACTGCCACAAAGAGCGTGAAGCAGACAACGAACGCCACTGCTACGCTCACTTTGTCGAACAGCAACAGTCTTCCGAAATTACACAGCGCCAGCGTCAATCCGCAAAGCGCCGCCGTCCTGATTTCCTTCCACACGACCGTAAACCAGTCGCCGAATTCAATCTCATCCAGCGAAAGGCCACGGATAATAATCGCACTCGCCTGACCGCCCGCATTACCGCCCGTGTCCATTAACATCGGGATGAATGCCGTCAGAACCACATATCTGCTCAATTCGTTTTCAAAAGATGTGATGATACTCCCCGTAAAAGTCGCTGAAATCATCAGGAGTAAAAGCCACGGAATCCTTTTCTTATAGGCGTCAAAAACTGTCGTCTTAAGATAAGGCTTGTCGGACGGCATCACCG
>VSOA01000223.1 GCA_009774585.1 Lachnospiraceae bacterium | reverse complement strand
CTCCTATATTATACAATGTCACAGGCTGCTGCGCGTCCTCAATTTCATTCATGAAATAAGTGATAGCCTCCACCAAATCTGCGACATAAATATACGGCTTCGTCTGATTGCCGTCACCCAGTATCTCCAAATTCTCCGAATCAGACTGCAGTTTTCTGATAAAGTCAAAGATAACTCCGTGGGTCAGATGCGGTCCGATAACGTTGGGAAAACGAAATACCAGCGCTTTAAAATCATTCATATAGCTGAATGCACTAATCAACGCCTCGCTGCCCAATTTTGCTGCTCCATAATAAGAAATCGGTTCCAGATTCGGTGTGTTCTCATCCAGTCTGATTCCCGGCTTGTCCCCATAGACTGCAGAAGTTGATGCAAAAAAGAATCTTTTAACTTCATATTCTCTCATGCAGGAAAGCAGGTTGAATGTGGTCGAGTAAGTATTACGGTACTCTACGTCCGGATTCTTGGCGCTTGCCTGAATATCGGAATTTGCTGCCAAATGAAAGACATATTCCGGCTTTGTCTTCTCAAAAACATCCGACAGAAACTCTCTGTCGCAAATATCTCCCTCATACAAAGTAAAAGAAGGGTGTTCCATTGATGCAGCCAAATTATCCGTATTTCCCAAGGACATATTGTCCACACAGGCAATCTGATATCCTTTCTGCAAAAGTGTCTCTATTAAGTTACTGCCTATAAATCCGGCTCCACCGGCTACCAATATTCTCATAGTTATCCCTTTCATCGATATATACCATATTTGCGGCGCGTTATGATCTTGCTTATTCTACCAAACCTTTGCATATTTTCAAAGGTATTTTCGAAATCAAAAAAGCTATTATAACAGAAATAATCCAAATGATCACACACTGAATAAAGTTCCCTGTTTGACCGTTCCTTTTAAGAAGATTCCCTATACCATAATGAATGCAGAAAATTCCCGGCGTATACCGCGCAAACCATTTTATCATTCCTAATACTTTTATGGGCAGTCTGTTGATCGGAAGCACCATAAAGAAGAGAACCAGCGCAGACGCAATACATATGAAATACAATCCGCCATAACCAAAATTCAGCTCAGGCATATAAAACACAGAAAATCTAAATAGGAAAAGCAATATACACGCGCATGCAATCTTCCCGAATCTGCTGTTCGATATTTTTTGCTCTATTTTGTGATGGGAAAGCGCCATCCCGATACAAGCATACGGCGCCATCTCTGCGACTCTGCCGTATGTATACCTGACTTCATATGACAGTTCTCCGAACAGCTTGTAATTTATTCCGGAGTATTGCATCCACAATGACAAAAATACGATTACAAACAAAACCTTAAACACTTTATTTGCCGGTATCAAATAGAAAACAGCAAAAACAATACAAGTTAATAAAATAAGATCAGCCTGAAACCATAATGGAGGATTCAAATTTGTGTGATTTCCAAATAACAACTGACATATCAAATCCTGAATACCACCAACCAATTCTATATCAAAAATCCGTTCCAGTATCAGATAACCAATATAGTATATCACTGCCCATCCAATATAGGGGCTAAGCAGTCTCCCTATTCTCGCTTTAAATACCCTTATATCTTTTGTCAGAGCGCTGTTCGTTAGAAAATAGAAAGACATGATCATAAAAGTTGGCACTGCCAACATTCGTAATCTGTTAAAAATCCTTAAATAAACCGGAATGTCCGATATGTTTTCAAATAGCCAATAATGACAAAGAACGACTTCAAATGACATAATGATTTTAAGGACTGCCGCCCCATAATTATAGCTATCCTCTTTTCTGCTATTGCCTCCTCCCGCTCGCATACACGATCTCTGACCTCCATCCGGCTCATTTTGCAACTTTGCACTACCTTTTTATCATAATCTTATTTCATTGTTTTTTCAAGTCTGCCCCTCTCACCAATATCTGTCGCCAATATATACGACCGAGGTGCCGTCATACTCAAAACGGAAGTCAAAACGCCTAAGTCCCATCGCCGCTTCCAATGCCGGCTGCTTCTCTTTCTCACAGTAAAACAACAGAAATCCACCGCCGCCTGCACCAAGAAGCTTCCCGCCTGCCGCACCGTTCTGCATTGCTCTCTCGTACATTTCATCAATCACCTGCCCGCTGATTCCACTGGCAAGCTGTCGTTTCAAATGCCATCCTTCATTCAGAATACGACCGAATTCAGACGTGTCATTGTTCTCCAGCGAAGACTTCATCTCACGAGCCAGTTCACACATCTGAATCAGATTATTGGTCTTATCCGTCTGTGAAATACTTTGCTTCTGCTCCGCGAGAATCTTATTCGCATCGTGCGTGATTCCTGTATAAAACATCACCAGATTATCTTCCAATACATGGTAGGTATCCTTGTTCATAATAATCGGTTCTACCGTCACCATATCATTCTGATGAAACGTGATTAAGTTCAGCCCGCCGCAAGCCGCCGCATATTGGTCCTGTTTACCGATGGGTGCGCCCAGCTTCTCAATCTCTACCTTGCATGCCTCTTCCGCCAGCTTTGTCTGTGACACATATTTGCCTTTATAGCAATTCAACGTATGCAGCAGTCCGACTGTGAAAGCGCTGGACGAACCAAGCCCCGTCCCGCTCGGCACATCCGCGGTGGAAACAATCTCCACTCCGCTTATTTCCAAATCCGTCAAAACCTGCTTCATAATACGATGCTTAATCTGACTGACGTCATCTACAATCTCGTTCTGAGAGTACTTGAGCGCCGTCTGGTTTTCATTAAAATACGGATGAATTGAAATATACATGTACTTATTGATGGATGTGCTCAGAACGCATCCTCCGTGTTTCCTGTAAAAATCCGCTATATCGCTCCCGCCGCCACAGAAACTGACACGGAAAGGTGTTTTTGTTATAATCATATTCTATTTGTCCTTATCTTCGTTATTTTTTTATCATAATCTTATTTTGCTTCTTTATCAAGCCACGGAATCATTCCTGCCACTCTATCCTCACCGTCTCCTTGCCAAAATATCTGGCGGCGCCTACATTAATCCAATATTCGGGGTCGCTTGACAAGTCCGGATTCTTTAGCTCCTGCGGAGAAGGTATGAGTTTCGACTGCACTGTCACATTCATTTCATCCGAATGCTCAATCTGATCTAAAATATCTCCCCACATATCACGAAATCTGACCAGATAGCCGAATTTATCATCCTTTACGCACATAAATAGCGGTCTTTTGATTTCTTTTACCGGAATCACCACATATAACATGCAAAGTACTACCGCCGCAAATACAGTCATTATTCCAAATCTTTTTTTCTGATTAACAATATATTTTCCTGATTGTTGTCTGATAAATCCTCCTGTCATAAACGCTGCCAGCATAAACCCGGCAATCAGAAAAATATCTATAATAAAATAACCTCTCGGTTCCATCAACGTACTCGCATATCCCAATGCGACCGGATAACATGAAACCCACATACACAGAATGATTCCTAACCCGCTCAAGGCAATCTTCCGGATGCCAATCTTAAACGGCTGTTCACTTCGATGCCACACAAGAAAACCTGCAAGCAGCATAATCAGCAATGCATACAACATGTCCGTCTCTGTCAGGAGTCTCCACGTTTCCTCTAAGACATTCGCCAAAGACCAACCGAATGCCTTGAAAACCGGCAGTCCCGACTCGTTGATCGTTCCCTGTCTTGTAAAGTTACCCGGAGCCAGACAATTCGCTAAAGCACTCACAAAGGCAGTAAAAAATGCTGCTGCCAATCCATATCTTCCGGCATATTTGCTCCAAAATCCCCATGCGCATATCAACAGATAAACAAAGCAGACAATCGCAGAACACTGCAATACTCCGCCGCACGCCAAGAAGCCGAAAACAATCGCTCCGGCTATGTCTCCTTTTGACTTTTTCACAAAGGCGTATCTCACCATGTGTCTTATTCCAAGCAATGCAAATATCAATGGTAACGTATAGACACAAGCTCCGTTATACCAGAAAAAATTTTCCATCATGACACGTGCATTGGAAACCAGCCATGTGCTCATGGCACAGACTAAAATAATCGCCGTATTCTGTCTACATCCAAGCAGCTTCTTCATGATACAATGAATCAGACTCCAAAAACTTCCGTAGAAGAAAATGATACTGACCATACAAAAAACTCTGATTCCACCGGCTCCCATGCGGACATACGGCGCTATATAATACAGCAAAAAATTAGACACAAACGTCCCCTGCCATGTAAGATATATTTCACGCATCCCTTTCAATGCTGACTGAAAATAACCTTCGCCAAGAAGGATACTTTCTTTAATGTCTGCGGATATCACAAAATCATCTGCGGCAGGCATAACAAAGGACGCCAGATGCAGATATATATACACACAGTAAACGCTAATTCCGATACAGGCAATGCATAGTCCTGCCAAAACAAGCTTAATGCCCCAATGTTTGCTCTCCCTCATCATCTTCTCTCCATAGATTCAGATACTTAATCACCCTGTCGGTCTCTTCTTCCGTCATCCCGTTATATAGAGGAATAGACAGTACTTCATCGGCATACATCTCTGTAATGGGATACGCTCCTATGCGATAACCAAGATAAGAATATGCTTCTGAAAGGTGGGGCGGAATCGGATAATGGATAATCGTACCAATTCCGTTCTCCTCCAAATAACTGATCAGTTCCTTCCTTCTCCTGCATCTAATAACAAACTGATGCCATACGGTCGTACTTCCTTCTCTCAGCTTAGGTAAAATCAAAGCACCGTTCTTGATTTCTTTCAAATACCTCTCGCATATAGCCGTTCTTTCGTCTTGTAACTCTTTCAAATGCCCGAGTTTTACACGCAGCAATCCGGCTTGAATCTCGTCTAACCTCGAATTAGCGCCAACCACTTTATTATAATATCTTTTCTCACTTCCGTAATTCCGGATCATCTTAATATCTTCCGCAATCCTCGGATTGTCCGTTACGATTGCTCCCGCGTCCCCGAAAGCTCCCAGATTCTTTGACGGATAAAATGAGAAACAGCCTATATCGCCAAATGTTCCCGTCATCTGTCCCTCTGAGCACGCACCATGTGATTGCGCGCAGTCCTCAACTATACGCAAGTCATATTTCGATGCCAGCTCAACAATCGGTTTCATATGAGATGCCTGTCCATATAAATGTACTACCAGAATTGCCTTCGTCTTCGAAGTAATTTTCTCCTCTATCCTATCTGCATCTATATTATAGTATTCATCGGGTTCAACAAACACCGGAGTCGCCCCGTTGATGGTAATCCCCATGACACTCGCAATATACGTGTTCGCCTGAACGATTACTTCATCGCCTTTACCAATCCCAAGCGCACGA
Organism: Lachnospiraceae bacterium; assembly: GCA_009774585.1. Classification (GTDB taxonomy): domain Bacteria; phylum Bacillota; class Clostridia; order Lachnospirales; family Lachnospiraceae; genus UBA3282. The sequence continues at coordinate 1,042 of VSOA01000223.1, read as the reverse complement.
AACGCAATCCATAATGCATCCAATCCGCTTGCAAGACCAACACAATAGCGGCTGCCCGTATAAGCCGCAAACTCTTCCTCAAACTGCTGCAATTCCTTCCCGAGAATATACCAGCCCGAACGCAAAACCTCTATCGCCTTCTGTTCATATTCTCCTTGAAACTGATAGAACCCTCTGTCCATCCGATTGGGCATAATATAATCTGCCATGACGCTCTCCTTACAACTCATACTTACTCAGATATTCTTCTCTTAGCATACTGTACCATTTCAATGTCTTATACTCTCCCCTTAGAAACAAATGCTTTCTGAACGCCCCCTCATAAACAAATCCGATTCTTTCATACATACGAATCGCTCTATCGTTCTCGGCGAGTACATTCAGGTAGATTCTCTCCATTCCAAACTGTTCAAAAGCCAGTCTTAGAATTTCACGGGTTGCCTGCGATGCAATTCCCTTTCCCCACGCTCCTCTTCTCAGACTGATTGCATATTCCGCTCTCTTGTCCGTCAAATCAATACTCTTTAAACTAATTGTTCCCTGATACTCATCATTCTCATCTGTAATCGCATAATGTATATCCTGCCCGTCAATCATTTGAATGTCCGCGCGCCGTATAAAATCAATCACCGACTCTATGTCTTTCTCGTCAGCATGAAATTGAAATCCTTTCTGTACCTCAGCATCCTGCATCCATTCAAGCATTCCCTCTGCATCTTTTTCTTCTAGTTTGCGTAGTCTCATCTTATCATTTCTGTTCTGCATCATACTCCTCCTCGATGATATACGGAGGTCGTTTTCTGGAAGCATCAAATGTACGCCATAAATATCCGCCCAGAATTCCCAGTGTCAGCATCGTAATACCAAAGCTGAGCAGATTGAAGATAAACAATGTTGTCCATCCGCTGACGTCAATCCTCCCCGTCAGTTTAAATACAAGCACGATAACCGCCCATACCACCGCTCCTACACAAGACAGTGTTCCAATCACAGAGATTACGGTAATCGGCAGCGCCGAGAAACTGAATAGCGTATCCGCGAC